>CAMPIL010000018.1 GCA_946886375.1 uncultured Phycisphaerales bacterium | reverse complement strand
AGGGCAGAGCAGGAATAATCCACGCGCTGCGCTTGATCGCCATACACATGATGCGCGACGCACGAGGCGGCGCACAGCGAGCTCCTTGTCACTTTCATTCGCGTTGCGTTCAATGCGATTCATGAGCACAACGGAACGACATTAATTCAACAGGCCCACAGTCACTATTTCCATTGCATGGCTTGTCACAAGTGCGATGGTGCTCGGTTACAGCGCCTCAAGTGAATCTGCATTCGCCGCTCCGCGCCGCCCTGCACGGCCGAGCATGCCGCAACGGCCATTGCGGTCTGTGCGTCACGGCGGCTTGCCGTTGGCTACACTATTGTCATGACGATTTTCGCGCGTGAATCCAAGGCCGAGGCTCGCACGCCGGGTCACGGCCCGGATGAACCCGCCGCCCTCGCGCACCCCGTGACGCTGCGCTCCATCGCCAAGTGGGTCGCGGCACGGGAGAAGTTCGCGTGCCTGACCTGTTACGACGCCACCACCGCTCGCTGGCTGCAGCAGGCGGGCGTGCCGGTGCTGCTGGCGGGCGACACCGCCGCCGAAATGATTTTGGGCCTGCCGGGAACCATTCACGCGCCATTGGATTTTCTCATCACGATCACCGCTGCGGTGAAGCGCGGCGCACCGAACTGCTTTGTGATCGCCGACATGCCGTTCATGAGTTACCAGGCCGATGAGGCTGAGGGTTTGCGCAACGCAGGGCGGTTCATGACGGAAGGCTTCGCCGACGCAGTGAAACTTGAGGTGGATGGAAGTTTCGCGCCCCAGGTGGAGAAGATGGCGCGGGCCGGCGTGCCGGTGATCGCGCACATCGGTGCGCGTCCGCAGCAGGCCAAACTGCACGGCGGCTACGGTTCGGTCGGTCGCACCGCAGACGAGGCGCATCAGATGGTCAGCGACGCCATCGCGATGGAGAAAGCCGGCGCGGTGATGCTGCTGATCGAGGCCTGTCCCAATGAAGTCTCGCAGCGCATCATTGAAAAGACGCACATTCCGCTGATCGGCTGCGGCGGCGGGCCGGCGTGTCACGGGCAGATCGTCGTGCTGCACGACCTGCTCGGGCTGACCTCGTGGCAACCCAGTTTCGCGCGTCCGGTGACGAATCTGGGAGAAAACATGATTGCCGCCGCGCACCAGTGGATTCACAAGGTGCGGGCCAGCGATCTTGGCCCGCACCCCTACCAGATGTCCGAAGCCGAGCGAAACCGGTTCTGATCGCGTCCGCCGGCCGTGGCCGTCCAATCAATCAAACGCGCCGGTGATCGGCGGCGGAGGCGGAGCGTCAATCAGGTCCAGATTCGTCCGCAGTCTGAACACCGCGTAATCGGCCTGCCGCCGCGCGTGAAAGAACCACAGCGTGTAGGTCTGGCCGTCCTGCAAATCCGACAGGCGGTCGATTTCGAGGTACTGCGCCGAACCGGGGATGACGCCGCCCAGGTCCATCGCCAATTTGCCGTTGATGAACAGCCACGCGTCATCGTGCCCGCGGAATTCGAAGAACTTTCCAGCACAGGCATGATGCACGAACTGGGCGCGGATGGCGTAGGTGAAGAAGTTGTTGTGGCTTTCATTCTGATTGCCGAACAACTGGTTGTCCACCGGAAAGAACGAGTCGTTGAGGTACTCCCACACGCCGCCGTTGTTCGTCAGCGTGATCGTGCAGGCGTTGGAAGCGTTGGTGCCCAGCACGTCGTTGAACCAGGTTGCAAACGCGCTGGCCGACGGAATGCCGCCCGTGCTCGTTGCGCCCTTGGCGCCTGCGGCGTCGTTCAGCGCGACGCTGCACATGGACGGCATGGGCGTGCCCGCGCCGTCGTTGTGGAAACCCGCCGAGTTGCTCAACGTCACCGTTTTCCCAGTAAAGTTGCCGCAGAAATCAACGTTGTTGCCCATGTTGAGCGTCGCCGTCGGCGCGAGCACCACGGCGTACAGTTCAATGTGATTGTCCAGCGTGATGTCCTGCGTGCCCAGGTTCACGATCATGAATTTCGAGGGCGTCCACGTGTTCACGTTGGCATCAATGTTGTTGGAAAAGGTGCAACTTCCCTTGATGTACACGGTCAACGAGGAATTCGGCAGGATTTCAATGCGCGTGTGATTCTGCACGGAGAACGAGATCTGCGCCACGATCGTGCGGTGCCCGCTGATCTTCAGCGTGTGGTTGTTGCGCAGCAGAAAGGTATTGCAGTTGAGGTTCGCCGAAAGCGTGCTGGTGCTGTTGCCGCTGTAGGTGACGGCGTTGACCTGGGCCGGCATGCCCAAAGGCTCGGACACGGCGGGCATGGGCGAGTTGGCCACCCAGGTCGGTGCGGGGCCGATGTTGCTCCCGCCGTAAGGACCGACGGCGGAATTGAAACTGTCGATGGTTGGGTTGTTGGCGATAGAGGGCAGCGTGATCACGCTGATGACGCCGCCCACACTGCCGGCGCTTGTGGCCAGGTGAGGCGGAATCGGCTGCCCGCTTGAATTGCGCCACTGGCTGTTGACGCGATACCCGCCGCCGACGAATACCGGCCGATCATCCACGCCGATCGATGTCGCAACATTTCCCGCGTAGTGCCCGGTCCCACCGGAAGGCATGGCGACGAGGTTGGAATTGTCCTTCTGAAAATCACGCACGATTCCCGACATGCGGATGGTGGCCGGGGGGTCCCCCGCCACCGGCTGGACCAGCGCGGCGACGGTGAACACGGCCAGCAGGCCGATCGTCGCACCATCGAGTGTGCCTATGCGGCATGAGCGAAACATGAGACTTCTCCCAGAGCAATGCAATGTGATTCAAGTTGTGAAACATTCAGGTTGATGGCGCCACGAGCGCTCGGAAACCAGCATCCAATTCACCTGGAGTCGGGCCTGCGCCAATCCTTGCGAATGCGGGTCTGGCAACCCCGAGAAATCCACCCGTGCGGTTTAGGCTGCCGCCGGATGCCTTCCGTGGTTGTTATCGCCCGGCAAAACGGCATTGACCGGCCGCTTCAAGGTGCCGCCAACGGCCGATTGCAACTCCCCCTGCCGCCTGCCGAATAAAGTTGTCTGTGCAGCGTTAGACTTCGCGGACGTTTGCTGCACCCGCCCGCAGCGTCAAAGGCCACGGAACTTCATGCGCAAACTCAGCGGCTACGGTCCCAGCATCATCGTGCTCATCACGGCAGGCCTTGTGCTGTTTGCCGGGCCCGCCGCCGTCCGCCGCCTCACCTACGAACACACGCGCACTCAGATCATTCAGGCCCGGCATGGCCTTGAGAGCACCGACGTGCTGGAGCGCATCAATCAGGCCTATCGCGACATCGCCACGGTCGTGGAGCCTTCGGTCGTGCACATCAGCGCCCAGTACATGGACCGCGACTCGCTGGGCGTGGAACGCGCCGGCATCTCAACCGGGTCAGGCTGGGTGTACGATGACCAGGGCCACATCGTCACCAACAATCACGTGATTCTCAATGCCGTGCGCATCGACGTGCAGTTGCACAATGGCACCGTGCGCGAAGCCACTCTAGTTGGGTCCGACCCCAGCACGGACATCGCCGTCATCAAGATCACTCCCGGATTGCTGCATCCGGCTCAACTGGCCGATCTTGCCGCGCCAGTGAAGCAGGGCGATCTGGTTTTCGCGTTTGGATCGCCCTTTGATTTCCGGTTCTCCATGTCTTCGGGCGTGGTGTCCGGCAAGGACCGCAGCGTGGGCGTGTTGCGGGATGAAGCCGGCGTGCGCATCGGGTACGAAAATTTCATCCAGGTCGACGCAGCGATCAACCCGGGCAACTCGGGCGGGCCGCTGACGGATTACCGCGGGCACGTCATCGGCATGAACACCGCCATCGCCACCGGCACACGCCGGTACAACGGCGGGCTGGACGAAGGCCAGTTTGCGGGCATCGGCTTGGCCATTCCGCTGGACATGATCTACCCCGTCGTCACGCAACTCATCAAGAACGGCTACGTCGAAAAGGGATTTCTGGGCGTCAATGTTCCGCTCAACGCTGATGACAATTCCTCGCGCTTGGCGCGACTGGGGTTCAACGGCAACGGCATCGTCATCACCGCCGTGCGCGACAATGAAGCCGCCGCCATTGCCGGCGTTCAGCCCGATGACGTGGTCACGCACGTGAACGGACGCCCGGTGGGCACGGTGCCGCAGTTGCAATCCATCGTTTCCTCCATGCTGCCCGGCGAAAGCGCGACCCTCACGATCTGGCGCACGCAGCCGGAGAGGCAGGTGAGCCAGATGATGGAAATCAGCGTGCCGCTGGCGCGTCTGGACATGCTTCGCGCCACCGGCCAGATTCCGCCCAATCAGCCGCGCGATTCCATCGTGGGGCTTGGCATCGCCCGCATGGCGACCAGCACGCCTGAACTGGCCGAAGGCTTCGGCGCCGCCTTCCGCCCGGGCGTGATCATCCAGGGGTTGGTGCCGGATTCGCGCCTCTCGACGTTGATCGGCGCCGGAACGATCATCGTCGCCGTCAACGATTTCACTGTTGGAGACGTCGACGAATTCATTGCTGCGCTCCGCTCGACCGATTTCAGCCGGCAAGGTGCGCGGGCCGAGGCGTACGACTCGCTCGGCCGACGGCTGATGCTGCGCCTGGCCGCAGAGTGATCGCGTCGCGAGCGACTGCCATATCTCAATCCCGCACGTTTCCCGCGGTACGATGCACGCATGGCGACCAATCCCGCCGATGCGCTGCTGCAGGTTACCGACCTTCGCGTTCACTTTCCCATCCGCCGAGGCGTGCTGGGGCGAACCGCTGGATATGTGAAGGCAGTGGACGGCGTCACGCTGCACGTCAAGCCCGGCGAAACGCTGGGGCTTGTCGGTGAATCCGGATGCGGAAAAACGACAGTCGGCCGCGCGATCCTGCGATTGATTCCCGCAACCGGCGGAACGGTGGTGTTCGCAGGCCAGTCGGTGTTCGATTTGCGCAGCGGCACGCTGCGCCAACTTCGCCGCCAGATGCAGATCATCTTTCAGGACCCGGCCGGTTCGCTTGATCCGCGCATGAAGGTCGGGCCGATTGTCGGCGAGCCGCTGCTGGTGCACAGGTTGGCCAGGGGCCGGCAGTTGCGTGAACGCGTTGAGCAGTTGCTGGTGCGCTGCGGCCTGCCGCGCGAGGCCGCAGAGCGGTATCCGCATGAATTTTCCGGCGGTCAGCGGCAGCGCATCGGCATTGCCCGCGCACTGGGCCTTCAACCCAAACTCATTGTGTGCGATGAACCAACATCCGCGCTGGATGTGTCGATCCAATCGCAGATTCTGAACCTGTTGAAGGATCTTCAGGATGAGTTCGGTCTGTCGTACCTGTTCATCAGCCACGACATGGCCGTGGTGCACCACATTTGCGATCGAATTGCCGTGATGTTGAACGGGCGGATCGTGGAAGAGGGCGATTGCGATTCGATCGTGAACCGTCCGGCGCACGAATACACTCAGGCGCTTCTCGCCGCAGTGCCCGAACCTGATCCGCGCGCGACCCGCCGCGGTGAAACAGGCATTCTGAGGTGATTGACGACACCAGCGATGCGCGGCACAATCGGAAACGGAGGGCTGCGGTGCAGACTGAACAATTCACAATTCGCTTGAACGACGGGCGGGAATTCGGCCCCGCCGCGATGGACATGATCGCGCAGTGGGCGTGCGAAGGACGCATCCCGACCGATGCCATGCTGATCGGCCCTGTCGATGGAGTTGCGAAACCGGTGCTTTCGGATGCGACGCTGGAAAGGATTCTGCAGGCGCCGCCCACGCGATCCACCGGCTTGCGGCTGCCTGCGGATATACCTGGGCCGGCGATGGTTCCCTACAAGAATCCCGCCGCACTGGTGGGTTATTACTTCTCCGTGTTTTCACTGCTCCCCTTCGTCGGAATCCTGCTGGGCGTTACGGCTGTGATTCTTGGCATCGTTGGATTGGTCAGGCGTTCCCGCAATCCGAACATCCGCGGCGCGGCTCACGCCTGGGTGGCGATCATCCTGGGCTCCATCACCAGCATCGGTTACGGCCTGCTGCTTGGAGCGATGTATCGCTGGTTCTAGAGCGATGCCAATGCATACGCGGCGGCCGCGCCCCTTCGCCAACGCTATCATGGCGTGATGCGCCAATTCCTTGACCTCATGCGCGATGTGCTGGACCACGGCACGCCCAAGGCCGACCGCACCGGCACCGGCACGCTGAGCGTCTTCGGCAGGCAACTCCGCTTTGACCTTGGCGAAGGCTTTCCGCTGGTCACCACCAAGAAACTGCACCTCAAATCCATCATCAACGAATTGCTGTGGTTCTTGCAAGGCGAAACCAACGTCAGGTGGCTCAATGACCGCGGAGTCAGCATCTGGAACGAATGGGCCGACCCCGACACCGGCGAATTGGGCCCTGTCTACGGGTATCAGTGGCGATCTTGGCCGGGGCCAGATGGCCGTCACATCGATCAGGTCAGCCAAGTCATTTCCGAGATCAAGTCCAATCCCGATTCCCGCCGTTTGATCGTCAGCGCGTGGAATGTCGCGGACATTCCGCGCATGGCTCTTGCGCCGTGTCACGTGCTGTTTCAGTTCTACGTCGCCGAGGGCCGGCTGTCGTGCCAGTTGTATCAACGCTCAGCGGATATCTTCCTGGGCGTGCCGTTCAATATCGCCAGTTACGCGTTGTTGACGATGATGATGGCGCAGGTGACCGGCCTGAAGCCTGGCGAATTCATTCACACCTTTGGCGATGCGCACCTGTATCAGAACCACATCGAGCAGGCGCGCGAGCAGTTGAAGCGCCAGCCCCGCCCGCTGCCAATGATGCGCATCAACCCTGCGGTGCGATCGATCTTCGAGTTCAAGTACGAGGACTTCGAACTGGCCAACTACAACCCCCACCCGCACATTTCCGCGGCCGTGGCGGTGTGAGATAGAAAAAAACGCGCAGAAACCCAGACACGGAGTGAAGATTGTTGCGAGCGAATCGGTTCGCCGCCCCCCCTCCCCCGCAACCCTCGCACCATCCGAAACCTCTTTCCGTGTCTTCGTCTCTGCGTGGTCATCCAGTGATTGGTAATCATGATCCTGTCGATCATCGTTGCGATGTCTGAGAACCGTGTGATCGGGCGCGACAACCGCCTGCCGTGGCATCTGCCGGCGGACCTGAAGCGGTTCAAGCAATTGACGACCGGCCACACGGTGATCATGGGGCGCAAGACGTATGAGTCGATCGGCAAGCCGCTGCCGCAGAGACGCAACATCATCGTGACGCGCAACGCCACGTACCGGGCCGAAGGGGCGGAAACCGCGAGCAGTCTCGATTCCGCCATCGCGCTTGCCAAGCATGATGAAGAAATCTTCATCATTGGCGGGGCGGAGATTTTTCGCGAGGCCCTCCGCGGCGCGGATCGCCTGCACCTCACGCTCATTCACGCGAGCATCGAAGGCGATGTGTTTTTCCCTGAAGTGGACTGGAACGAATGGATGCTGGTTGAGGACGAGCGGCGCGAGCCCGATGCAAGCAACCCGTTGCCGTTCAGTTTCCGCCGATATGAGCGGATGCGCTTCGCGTCGGGCGAGGGGCCGGTGTAAGCCGGCGCGGGCTGCGAATTGAAAGTTGACACGCCCCGCCCCCTTGTCATCATGCACGCCCATGGCGGCGAAACCCGAACCTTGCGTGATCGTCATCTTCGGCGCGTCCGGCGATCTTACATCGCGCAAACTGGTTCCCGCGCTGTATGAACTGTTTCATGCCGGCTCGCTGCCCAAGGGCGCATGCGTCGTGGGCGTCAGCCGCACCGAGATGAGCGATGAGGCGTGGCGCGAGCACCTTGCAACCTGGGCACGCGAGTACGCCAAGGGCTTTGACGACGCGGGCTGGCGTGCCTTTGCGTCGCGGCTGTTCTATTTCGCAGGCGACGCCACGAAGACCGAAACCTACCCGGGCCTGGTTCAGCGGCTGGAATCGCTCGCCGCCGAATCCAATATTCCGTGCAACATCCTGTTTTATCTTTCCGTCGCGCCCACGTTGTACGAACCCATCATTGAGTGCATCAATCAGTCGGGCATCGTCGCCGAGGGCAAGCGATGGTG
The DNA here is from genome assembly GCA_946886375.1 of uncultured Phycisphaerales bacterium. The sequence continues at coordinate 10,202 of CAMPIL010000018.1, read as the reverse complement.
TTCGATCAACGGCGGGCAGATGCCGTGGCAGCGGATCATCGTGGAGAAGCCCTTCGGCGTGGACGCCGAGAGCGCCGCATCGCTCAATCGCGCGCTGGGACGGGCGTTCGAGGAAGACGCGATTTACCGCATCGACCACTACCTCGCCAAGGAACTGGTGCAGGGGCTGCTGGTGTTCCGTTTCGCCAACACGATTTTCGAACCGATCTGGAATCACCGCTACATCGATCACGTGCAGATTACCGCCGCCGAAACGGTTGGCGTGGGTCGGCGGGCTGATTTCTATGATCAGGCCGGCGCGATCCGCGACATGATTCAATCGCACCTGTTGCAGGTGACGGCGCTGGTGGCGATGGAGCCGCCGACGAATTTTTCCAGCCGCAACATCCGCAATGAAAAGGTGAAGGTGATCGAGGCGATTCAGCCGACGCCCGCCGACCGCATCTGCGAATTCGGCGCGCTGGGGCAGTACGATGGCAACGCCGAAGAGCCCGCCTATCACCAGAACCCGCGCCTGCGCAATGGAACCACGACTGAAACCTTCGCCGCCATCGCACTGCATTTTGACAACTGGCGCTGGGCGGGCACGCCGTTCTACCTGCGCACCGGCAAGCGCTTGGCCGCCAAGCGCACCGAAATTGTCATTCAATTCAAGCAGCCGCCCGCGGATCTGTTCCGTACGCTTTCCAATGGCGACGAATTCCAGTCCGGCAAGCGGCCCGCGAACCAGATCGTCATCGAAATCGCGCCGCGCGAAAGCGTCAGCCTTCGCTTTGAAGGCAAGGTTCCCGGCCCGGGCATGCACATCGATTCAGTCACCATGGATTTCGATTACGCCAAGCGATTCAAGGCCGAGCCGATGGAAGCCTACGGCCCGCTGCTGCTGGACGCGATGCGCGGCGACCAGACGCTGTACAAGCACGGCCTTGAAGTCGAAAACGCCTGGGAGGCGGTGATGCCGTTCATCGGCCCTGAATCCGCGCTGCTGCGCAAGAACATCCACGCCAACTATAAACCCGGCAGTTGGGGGCCCAGAAGTTCTGATGATCTGCTGGCGCGCCATGGCCGCGCGTGGCACAACGTGGCCACGATGTAACGTTCCTCTGAATGCTGGCGCGTGCTGGTGCGTGGCAGAAATCGCAAGGTCTTCGCGGGCCGTGCCAGGGACGCAGGAGCGTCTCGGCTATTTTCGCATGCGCGCTTTCTGCTTTGATTTGGTCTTGCGATACTGGGCCGCGACGATTTGCATGTCTTCGACAAAACGCGCCCACATCGCGCGGCGAGATTCTTCATCCGGGGCGCGCAAGAGCGAAGACGGATGCACCGTCGCCATGCACCAGGGGGCCCAGTCGCACTCAAACGGTTCGCCGCGCTGCGTGCTCACCCGGAACGCCGTGCCGAACAGAGCCTGCGCTGCGGTCGCGCCCATGGCGACGATCATCTGCGGCTGCACCAGCGCGATCTCCGCCTCAAGCCACGGCCGGCACGCGCGCACCTGCCGCATCGTGGGCTTGCCGTGAATCCTCCGTTTGCCGCGCGGCGTGAACTTGAAGTGCTTGACGGCGTTGGTGACGAAGACTTCGCGTCGCTCGATGCCGACTTCCGCCAGAGCCTTGTCGAACATGCGACCGGCGGGCCCGACGAACGGCCGGCCGGCAAGGTCTTCCTGCTCGCCGGGCTGCTCGCCCACGAACATGATCGGCGCAGGCGCCGGTCCTTCGCCGATCAGCGCCTGAGTGGCGTTGCGGTACAAGTAGCATCCGCGGCAACCCTGGGCCGCTTCGCGCAGCGTCTTCAACGTGATTCGGGCAGGCAGGTAGTGCTCTGCGCCTTCATAAGAATCCGCAGCGCGAATCATTTCCGATGATATGGCTGAGAATGCGCTGAAGTTTCACGCGCTTGGGCGATGAGCAGGAGCACCTACTCCGAACTCAGCCGTGCGCGGTTGGCGCAGCGCAGATTTCATCCGCATCCAAGGCGATGCCGTAATGCCGTTGAATCACCTGATTCCAATCCGCCACGCTGGCGCACTTGATGAACTCCATTTTCACCGCTTCGGAATCCGGGTGATGCGCGCTGAATTTGATGCCGAATTTCCGCATCATCTTCGACGCCTTGCGCTCGCCGTGCAGCGCGATGGACAGTTCAAAGTGGTCCAACAGCGCATCGCGTTGCTCAGCGATGGTGGGCGCGATGGGCGTCTGGCCCGCCATCATCTGCCGCGCCTGACGGAAGATCCACGGATTGCCGATGCACCCGCGCGCCACCGCCACGGCGTGCACGCCGGTGATGTCCAGCATCGCGAAAATGTCATCCACGCACCAGATGTCGCCGGAGCCGAAGATGATCTTGTCGGAATGCCTCCGCACCAGGTCCGCGAGGAACTCCCACTTGCCCGGCCCCTTGTATTTCTGCTGCACGGTGCGGCAGTGCACCGTGGCCCATGCGTAACCCGATTCATACGCGGCGTTGAAAATCCGTTCAAAATTCGCGGCCATCTCAGGCGTGTCGTCAAACGCCCTGCGGAGTTTCACCGTGCACGGAATGTTCGCCGGCGTCGCGGCGCGAACCGCTCGCAGAATGCCGATGGACTGATCCGGGTCGGTCAAACAGTGCCCGCCGCGGTTGGCCTTGCGCATCTTCTTCACCGGGCAGGCCAGGTTGACATCGATCACGTCGTAATTCATCTGCGCCAGAAGCGCAGCAGCCTGCGCCATTTCATCGGCAGTCGTGCCCATGATCTGTCCGGCGATGGGATGGTCGTGCAGGCCGCGCACATCGGCGACGCGATTTTCCTCCGGATCGCCAAGTTCCTCGGCAAGCAGGTCGGGGTCTTCCTTCCGCCGACCCTTCCCGCCGCTGATGAGCGTGCGGTCCAACAAGGCCTCGGTGATGCAATACGGGCAGCCGTGGCGGCGGGCGATCAGCCGCATCGCGCCGTCGGAATAGCCCGCCAAACCCGCCTGGAAAAATGGCGCATCAAAGCCGGGCACGACCGCGGGAATGCGCGGATCGATCATCGTCTGCCGCGCGATCTGCACCACCGGCTGCGACGGCGTCCGCACGTTCACGTAGTCTGGCACAAGGTCCACCGACATGGGCATTCATCATAGGCGTTCGCTGTCATCTCACTCCCGGCTGTGGACGTCGCATGACGGGATGAACATGGTAAACTGCGGCTGTGAAGCACGGAAAAACCGCACTGCAAATGACCCTGATGGCTTCGGCCGCCGCGCTTTTTGGCTGCGAGCGCAAAATGTACGATCCGGCTTGGGCGACGCAGTCCTACCCCGCCAACCTGCACGCCACCGACACCACCGACATGCAGGTCTTCCGCCGCGACACCGATATTGAAATCGTCAATGCCACCGCGACGTCGTACTCCGATTTCAATCTCTGGGTCAATCAGCGATACATGCGCCACGTTGATTCGCTGCCCGCAGGCAAGTCGATCACGCTTTCATTGTGGGATTTTCACGATGACTTCGGCGACCGGTTCAACGCAGGCGGATTCTTCCGCAGTTACGCCCCCACGCCGGTGCGGCTGGTGCAGATTCAGCCGTCGGCCGACCAGAAGATGACGGGGCTGATCACGATTCGCCGCGAAGAAGTGACGTTGCCCCCGCAACCGGGGGGATAACCAGTCAGATTATGTACACGCCCTGCGGCCCGCCGGGGAGGCGCAGCGTCCCAGCTATTCATTCATTGACGCGGATGCGCTGGAGGACACGATCCGTTTCATTGATATGAATCGTTTTGTGTGCACCAAGCCTACGCTTTAGCGCATGAATTCGATGTCGCGATCATGGTCCAGCCGCCTGTTCAGCGCCGAGTTGGAGATGCCGCTGGCCATCAGCGCTGGCATCACGCTCGCGTTTGGGTATGCGCTGTGGTCGTGGGTTGGCCCGGCGGTCGATCAGCCCGCGCTGGCGGTTCTTGGCCAAGTGTTCGTATGGATCAGTCTGGCGTTGGGCGCGGTGCACGGTTCCAAGGCCGCGTGGGAATCCATCCGCCACCTGCGGCCTGACATCGATGTGCTGATGGTGGTCGGCGCCGGCCTCGCTGCGAGCATCGGCCACCCCGAAGAAGGTTCCCTGCTGCTGTTCATGTTCACGCTGGCCGGTGCGCTGGAACACCGCGCGATGGTGCGGGCCAAGGACGCCGTCACGCGCCTGAACAAACTCATGCCGCGCAATGCAATGCGGCGGAGCGCGTCGGGTCAATGGCAGGAAATCGACCCCGAGGCCCTCACGCCCTCGGACGTTGTGCTGGTAAGGCCGGGCGAAACCGTTCCCGCCGATGGCCTGATCATCGACGGCCACAGCGAGATCGATCAATCCACGCTCACCGGCGAATCAATGCCTCGCTCGGTCGGTGTGGGCGATGACGTGTTCGCCGGCACCATCAATCAGAACGGCGCGCTGGAAGTGCGCATCAGCCGGCCAATCGCCGAATCCAGCCTGCAGCGGATTTTGAAACTGGTGCTTGAAGCCCAGGAAACGCGCCAGCCGATCCAGCGCGTGATCGACCGGTTTTCCACGCCGTACACCATTATTGTGATGGCCACCGCACTGGCCGCGTTCCTTGGGTTCTGGTTCATTGCCAAGGATGGCTCGTTCACCACCGCCGCGTACCGGGCGATCACGTTGCTGGTGGTGGCCAGTCCGTGCGCGCTGGTGATTTCCACGCCAACGGCCACGCTGTGCGGGCTCAGCCGTGCGGCCCGTGCCGGCGTGTTGATCAAGGGCGGCGACGCGCTGGAGCGGCTGGCCAACATCACGCGCGTCGCACTGGACAAGACCGGCACGCTCACCACCGGCCGCATCGAAGTCACGCACGTTGAGCCGATTGCCGCCAGCGACGCCGACAGCCTGCTCAGTCTCGCCATGGCCGCCGAACAGCGCTCCACGCATCCGATCGCCGCGGCGATCGTGCGTTTGGCTCAGGAGCACGATCTTCATCCAATGCAACTCGCCGCGCTCACCAACGTGCCCGGCCGCGGCATTGAAGGCACTTTTCAAGCCAAGCCGGTGCGCATCGGCACCTACGAGTTCTGCGAGCCGATCATCCTCGTCTGCTTCCGCCGCCACACGCAGAATATCATCGAGCACATCATCGCCGGTGGAGGCAAACCGGTGGTGATCGCCCACGACGATCAGGCGATGGTGCTGGCCTTGTCCGATACACCACGCCCGGGCGCTGCCGAACTGACTCGCGAACTGCACGAAGTGGGCGTGCGCAGCGTGACGATGCTCACCGGCGACACGCGCGTGATCGCTGAGCGACTGGCCGCACAACTCGGCATCGAGAACGTGCAGGCGGAACTTCTGCCGGAGGACAAGGTCGAGCAGATTCGCCGCATTCGCAACCTTCCCGATCACGGCGGCGGGTTGGCGGTGATCGGCGACGGCGTGAACGATGCGCCCGCGCTGGCGGTGGCGGATGTGGGCCTGGCGATGGGCGGCATCGGCGCGGACGCCGCGCTGGAGACCGCCGACGTCGTGCTGCTGCACGATGATCTCAACCGCATTCCATGGAGTTTCGACATGGCGCGGCGGGTCAAGCGAATCATGCTGGCGAATCTGACGTTCGCGACGACGGTGATCGCGCTGCTGGCGCTGTTCACAACCCTTGGATACGTGCCCTTGCCCTTGGGCGTGGTCGGTCACGAAGGCTCAACGCTGCTGGTCGTGGCCAACAGTTTGCGGTTGCTGGCGCACCGCGATCCTTGATTCACCTGCGTGATGCGGGGTCGGGCCCCTGGAGCGCCTTTCGCATCGCCTCGCGCTGCGTGCTGTTGAGCAGAGTCTCCAGCGCAGCCGCGGTGATGCTGTCCAGGTTCGCCTGTTCGCCGCTGTTCTTGAGCAATTCCTCGTACAGCCCGCGGCTGGCCCCATCATCAATGCTCGCCGGGTCCATCATGGAATACACCATGGTCTGGAACTCCAATCGTGCCCGCAACATGATGTCGATGGCCTGTCGTGAAAGTTCACGCCGCCGGTTCAGGTAATTCTCATACGTTGCTTCGGCCTGCTCGCGCGGGTCAGCGGGCAGCGATTGCTGCCTGATCCAGTCGATCTGCCGGTCAGGCCTGCGGCGCGGATACAGCCAAGTGAACGAGGCTTGATCGAACCGGTCGAGCCACTTTCGCCTGGCATCTTCACCCAGCGATGACGCGGCGATGTCTCCAATTTGCCGGACGGCACGCAGGTTGAGTTGATACAACTCCTTCCACCGTGTCAGGGCGGCTTGATCCAGATCGCGGATGGCTGCTGTGTCCTTTTCTATCGTGGCGATTTTGCGCGCCAGTTTGCCGTCGCGGTGAGCCGCGGCCTGCCGCAGCAGCAGCGCATCGAGTTCGCGCTCGTACTCGGCAAGCACGTTGTGGATCGCGTCGGGAGCAAGCGCGTGCAACTCGCCGCTCTGGGCCTTGGCGTTCTCTGCCAGCAGCAGCACATCCACGCCTTCGCCTGCATATTCCTGGAAATCGCGGCTGGCTTGGCGCGGATGAAGCAACAGGTTGCGATGCAGTTCGCGAACCGCCTGCGCAAAATGCGGAGCCTGGGTTTCCGTCAGCACGCTTTCCACGCCAAAAACCAGATCATCCAGCGCCTTGTCCACGCTCGGCCCGGCCTGCTGATAAATCTTCAGCACCGCCACGCGGCTGGCACGCAGTTCATCGGCGGGAATGCGCGTCTTGCCTGTCATCGCATCCTGCACGGTGCGCAAGCCGGCGCCCATCGCCTGCTGCTCCAGTTCCGCTGTCAGGCTGTCTAGCGCACCGGCGTAGTCAGAGAACATCAACTCGGCGATGGAGCGCTGGTCGGAGTCCAACCCCAATTGCCGCACAAACAACGTGAACTGAGGCCGGCTCAAGCGCGGCTCGACGTGGTCCTTGGCGTTTTCCTGCGCACGCGCAGCCGCTGGCCCCAAAATCGTGATGACCAGCGCAATGATTGCGCTGCCGCAGCAACTCATTCCTCGCCTGATCCCAAATGAACTCCAAACAAATTGCTTCTTCATCATCTCATTCGATTCGAGTGCAACGATTAAACGCCCAGCATATCAGTGTGTTGCACGCAGATCTGGCGATGAGATGCAGAATCTCTCATCATCGCAAACGCATGCAACCTATGGAATATCAACAACTTACGCGCGAATCGCCCAGGCCCGCCCGTGATCAAGCCTTGAAAACTACGTCATGGCCTGGGGTGATGTTTGCGCACGACCTCGCGCAATCTCGAACGGTCCACGTGTGTGTAAATCTGGGTTGTGGCGATGTCGCTGTGGCCCAGCAGTTCCTGCACGACCCGCAGGTCGGCCCCGCCTATGAGCAGGTGCGTGGCGAAACTGTGCCGCAGCATGTGCGGGTGCACGTTGCGCAGCCCAGCCTTGTGCGCGAGCCGGCGGACGATCTGCCACACCGCAACGCGCTCCAGAGGCCGGCCGGTGTTGGACAGCAGCAGTCGCCGTTCATCCCGTCCGTCGCCAAACCGCGTCAACTCGCCGCGAAGTTCATCGAGGTACCGCTGGACCCATTCCTGTGCGGGCCTGCCGATGGGAACCAAACGCTGCTTGGAGCCCTTTCCGGTGACCGTGAGCACGCCAAGCGTGGCGTTGTACTCATTGACTCGCAGAGCCCCCACTTCCGAAGCGCGAAGGCCCGCAGCGTACATCAACTCCAGCATCGCCTTGTCACGCAGCCACAGTCGGCCGGACTCCGCATCGGGCGTCTTGAGAAGGTCCTTCATCTGCTTTGGCGTCAAGACACCCGGAAGTCGCTTCCAGCGCGTGGGCGTTTCCAGCAGCCGCGTGGGATCCTCTTCTATCTGTCGATTCGCCACGAGAAAGCGAAAGAACATGCGCAGCGTCGCCAGGTGACGCGCGATCGAGGTCGGCTCCATCTCGCGCTCGCGATGCAGGTATCGAACGTGCTCAGCCAGGTGCCGCGGCTGAACCGCACCTGGCTGTTCAACGCCTGCATCGGCCATGTGCTGCGACAGGTCGCGCAAATCCAGCGCGTAGGCGCGAAGCGTGGCCGGGGCCAGGCCTGCCTCGACCTTCAGGTACGTCAGAAACTCACGTACCGGTTGCTCGAAGAGGCTGGCGGCGATGGTCAACATGGATGGTCAGGTCGATGAAGGGCAGCACAACAGCGGCACGCGCGAGGCTGTTTTGCATCTCGCCGTTGATGCGATGAAAAACGGCGCAGCCGTGGAACAGCCCGAAGCACACACAGAACGCCTGTTCCAGATGCCCCAGATTGAACCGGCCGCCACAGCGCGAATCGTTGCGGTCAACGTGCGGACAGCCCGCAAAATCCTTCGTCAATCCATCAATCGAATCGGCGTCTTCCGCCTCCTGCGAATCCTGCGGCCGTATCTCCATGCGCGTACCTCTATTATTCGAAATCGTTATCGACTGATGGGGAACGCGCCCCGCAATAATCGATGCACGCGATTTGAGGCGGCGCATCTTGCGCACGTGACCGGTTGTCCTTGCGCACAACGGTCGCGCTGGCGTTGTGGCAAAGCCGCGAACGCAACGGTGCGCTCAGGCACGCGGCTTGCTCTTGATCACGCAGTCCCACCAGGGCAAGGAGTGCCAAGTGCGGGAGCACATTCGTCAGATGGTTTTCAATGCGCGGCGGGCGACATGGACGGACCCCGCCCAGCGTGCTGTGGGTTCGCCGCTGCAATCGACCAGCGCCGGCGTGGAAAGCCTCGCCGCACAGGCCGTGGTCATGGCTCGCGTGGCCTCGACCATGCACATGGATCAGGCGGCCCGGCTGCGGGCCCAGATGCGCCAGCATGAGGACGCCGCAGCGCAACGTCAGTTGCAGACCGCGGAGCAGCAGACATGAATTACGGCCTGTATCTCTCCGCCGCCGGAACTCTCACCAGCCTGCATCGGCAGGACGTGATGGCGAACAACCTCGCGAACGTGAACACCGTTGGCTTCAAGGCCGATGACGTGCATTTCCGCGCACGACTGCCCGAGCGATTGGAAAACCCCATCGCCAGCGCCCCAACCGACGCCCAACTTCTGCTTGAGCAACTCGGAGGCGGAACGTTCGCCGATCCCACTCACACGAGTTTCCGGCAGGGCGATCTGAATCGAACCAGCAATCCGCTTGACCTGGCAATCGAAGGCGACGGTTTTTTCGTCGTTTCAAACAGCCAGACCATCAACGCTCAATCCATTCGCTTCACGCGCGATGGCCGCTTTGCCCGCAACACCCAGGGCGAACTGATCATGGCCGCCACCGGCATGCGCGTGCTGGATGTGGACAATCAGCCCATTCGCCTTGACACGGCGGGCGCGGTGCAGATCGCCGCCGACGGCACGATTCACCAGAACGGCCAGACCATCGCGCAACTTCAGATTGGGACTGTCGCCGACAAATCGCAACTGGCCAAGGAAGGCGCGAATCTTCTGCGGCCTGCCGCCAAGGTCAAGCCCCAAGACGCCTCCGGCTCGGTGAAGCAGGGCTTTCTTGAATCCAGCGGCGTCGATGCGATTCTCGCCATGAACCAGATGATCAACGCCTCCAAGGCGGTGCAGGCCAACGCCACCATGATGCAGTACCACGACAACATCCTGGGCCAGGCGATCAACACCTTCGGACGCGTGGCGTAAGTCAGAACCGCAAGCACGGAGCACATGCATGGCCATCATCGCCCTTCATTCCGCAGCCACCGGCCTCAGCGCGTTGCAGACATCGCTTGATGTCATCGCCAACAACCTGGCCAACGCGAACACCGATGGCTTCAAATTCAGCCGCGCCAATTTCCAGGACCTGCTTTACCAGGAGCGCGCTCAGCCGGGAGTCGAGAACGCCAACGGCGATCAGCGGCCGACAGGCTTGTTCGTCGGCCTGGGCACCAGGATTTCAGGCACGCAACTGAACTTTGCACAGGGGCCGGCCCAGATCACCAACAACGAACTCGATCTCATGATCGATGGCGAGGGATTCTTTCAGGTGCAGGTTGAAGACGATGTGAGCGAGGGCGGAATCGCCTACACGCGCGCCGGCAACTTCGTGCGCAATTCCGAAGGCGACATCGTGCTCGCCACCGATCAGGGCCGCCGCCTGATTCCCAACATTCAGATTCCGCCTGACGCCACCGGCGTCACGATCGGACTTGACGGGACCGTCAGCGTGACGATCGCCGGCAACAACACGCCGCAGGTGATTGAGC
>CAMPIL010000017.1 GCA_946886375.1 uncultured Phycisphaerales bacterium | reverse complement strand
GCCCAGCCACAGGTCGCCTGCGTCCTGTGAACCGTGCCAGAGGATGATCGGCAGCGGCAGAACAGCGAGGACAAACGGCGTCCAGTTCAGGCGACGACCCGCTGCGCGCTCACCCAGCAGCGCTGCCGCGCACGCCAGCATCAGAATCACATCGAGGACCATGCTCCCGGCGGGCCCTAGTCCGATCAGCGGCGTCGGATCAGTTGCGGGATCAGTATCGAAGACGACCTGCGGCGCAAAGAAAATCAGGCATCGCATGACCGCGACTGCCAGCAGTACGATCAATCCGCCCCAGCGCAGCAGCGAGCCGCGTGTAGCGGATTCCGCCGGCGCACGGCGTGGCTTTGGACCGATGTTCGCGTTCATGTCCGCTCGGTTTCGCCGGCCGGGCCGACGCGCGGCTTCGGCCGGCTGACATGCTCCAAGACCGCGATGATGACCAGCACCAGGACGGTCTGCACGCCGACGAGAATCGCTTGCCAGGCGTGCAAACTGCCCAGCGAGATTCCACCGATGCCCGTGACGGCGGTTGCGCCCCAGATCACGATGACCGCTGCGGGCTTGGTCAGACCCCGCTGCACCAATCGATGGGAAAAGTGCTGCTGATCGCCGACGAACGGACTTTTGCCCTGGCGCATGCGGATGATGGAGACGGCGATGAAGTCGTACAGCGGAATCGCCAGCACGATAAGCGGCATGAAGACGCCATACCAACCGCCGCCCAGCGCGAAGTCAGGCTGGAGCGGATCGTAGTAAGTCGTGCGCGCGGTCAGCACCGCGAGCAGAAATCCGATCACCATCGAGCCGCCATCGCCCATGAAGATTTTCGCGGGCGGAAAGTTGAACACGAGAAAACCCGCCAGCCCGCCGATGAGCAGCGCCAGCGTTCCTCCGATGAACCACTGCGCGTTGAGGATCGTCGCGATCATGAACATGCTCGCGGCGATTGCGCTCACCCCGCCGGCCAGGCCATCCATGTTGTCCATGAAGTTGATCGCATTGGTCACCGCAACAATCCACAGGATCGTCAGCACGATGGACGGCGCGTGGCCCAGCGGCAGGTGATTGTCGATGAACGTGAGCAGGCGCACGTCGAAGCGGGCGGGAATGACCATGATCGCGGCGACGGCAAACTGCGCTGCGAACTTGCTCCAGGGTCCGAGGCTTCGCCGGTCATCGAACAGACCCGTAACGTGCAGCATGGTCATGCACGCCAGCATCGCGACCGCTGTGGGCGTGCTTTCGCGGATACGCGGCAGGTGCGGCGTGACGGCCGGCATCCAGCGCGAAAAAAATTGATCATCCAACATCCACACCGCGGCCAGCCCGAGCGTCATCGGCAGGGCGACGGCGGTGTAGATCGCAATGCCACCGATGTTCGGAACCGGCCGCACCTGCTTGATGTGTCCCTTGGCGCCCGGCGTGTCCAGCAGCGAAACGCGATGCCCCAGTCGGACCAGCCACAGCGTCAGCGGCAGACTGATGGCAAATCCGACGAGGATGAGCAGGAGCACGGGCTGAACCATGCCGGGCATGGTATCGAATACGCCGCTGCTCATCGGCACGTTCGGATCAGCGGATGGCCGGATGGACCTCGCGAAGGTTCAATCGCGGTGAGCGAATATCATGCGCCGCCTCATGAAATCGCTGACGGTCTATTGCGCCAGTTCCACGCATCTTGATCCGGATTTCCACGCCCCGGCCACGCTGGTCGGAGCCGAACTGGCCCGCCGGGGCATCACCCTGGTGTACGGTGGCGGGTGCGTCGGACTGATGGGCGAAATCGCCCGCGCGGCGCGCGCCCAGGGCGGAAAGATCATCGGCATCATCACCAAACGATTGATGGACCTCGAAGTCGCCGACACCGCGTGCGATGAACTCATCGTCGTCAACACCATGCGCGAGCGAAAGAAACTGCTCAGTGAGCGCGGCGACGGGTTCATCATCCTGCCCGGCGGGATCGGCACTTACGAGGAATTCTTCGAGACGCTGGTCGGTCGAAAACTCGGCGAGCATTCCAAGCCCATCGGCATTGTCAACAGCCATGGCTATTTCAATCCGCTGATCGCCATGGTGGAACATGGAATCGAACACCGCTTCATCGCGCCGTCACTGCGTGAACTGTTCCATATCGACCCCGATCCAATGCCTGTGATCGACTGGCTGCTGAAACACGAGGGCGTTGAATGAAGCATCGTGCGCCGCTCAGAACGGCGGCGGGGCTTCGAAGGTCATCATCGCGCCGCCGGCCGGGTGTTTCACCGCCAGCGTCCAAGCGTGAAGCATCAGGCGATCGCTCATGGCGAGCACGCGCTGCGGGGCGTACAAGTCATCGCCGAGGATGGGATGCCCCAGCACCTTCAGGTGCAAACGCAACTGATGCGAGCGACCGGTCAGAGGCGCAAGCAACAGTCGCGTGCGATCGGCTTGTCGCTCCAGCACCCACCAATCGGTGACGGCGTTGCGGCCTTCAGCGTGATCGATGACCTGGCGCGGCGCGTTGCGCGGGTCCATGTCCTTGCGCATGGGGAGATCAATGCGGCCCGAGTCGCCCGTCACCACGCCGTCCACGATCGCCAGGTATTTCTTGATGACTTCGCGATCGTGAAACTGGCGGGAGAGTTCGCGATGAGCGTCGGCATCGCGCGCCAGCAGCATGACGCCGGACGTATCGCGATCCAGGCGATGAACGATTCGCGCGCCGTGAATTTCCGCAGCCGCCCGCGTGGCGATGGAGTCCCGCTTTTCCGGGCCGATGCCCGGAACTGAAAGCACGCCGACGGGCTTGTCGATCACCAGCAGGCGTTCATCCTTGTAAATCACGTTCAGCGGCATGGTGAGGCTGCACACACGTTGGAACCGGCGCATTGAGATCGAAATCGAAACAAGCCAGTGTAGCGGCGGTGGATTCGGCATATCATGCCGGACTCGCTGCACGTAACCGCAAGGATGGAATCCATGAAATCAATGATTCTCGCGATAGTGGCTGGTGTGGTTGCAACAACGACGCAGAATTGCACGGCCCAAGGCCAGACAGCCGCGCCTAATTGGCGTGAGGCCGAAGCGAACACACTGACCAATCACGTGCAGCTGACGTTTTCCGATCGCTTCGTGAAAGCCGGCGAATCATATTTTTCACCCGATGACAGCAAGATCATCTTTCAGGCGGTGGAAACGCCCGCGACCGGCAAAGAGCCCGATGAGTTCTACGCCATGTACGTGGCGGACGTGAAGCGCGACGCGAAGACCGGCGCAATCACGGGGCTGGAACACATCACGCGGCTGTCGCCAAAAGGCTCCGCCAATACCTGCGGCTGGTTTCATCCCACCGATCCCAACATCGTGATCTTCGCCTCGACCATTGGGGCGCCGACGCACTCGCAGCCGCCGGGTTACCGCGGCGGCTCCGACAAGCGGTACATGTGGTCGTTTCCAAAAGAGATGAGGATCGTGCAATGCGATCTGCGCAAGGCCAACGGCACTGCCGCGTCACTCACCCCCTTGGGTGGATACGGCGATGCGTACCAGGCCGAAGGCTCATTGAGCCCGGACGCTCGACATCTGCTGTATTGCTCGGTTGAAAGCAACCAGGGCGATCTCTTCATACTCGATCTGAAAACACAGCGCAAGACGCGGCTGGTGCAGGCGCATGGGTACGATGGCGGGCCGTTCTTTTCGCCTGATGGCAAGCGCATCTGCTACCGCTCGGATCGATTAGGCGACAACCTGCTTCAGTTGTTTGTCGCGGACCTTGCATTCAATGAGGCGGGCGAAGTTGTCGGCATCAAGCGCGAATACCAACTCACGGACGACGCTTTCGTCAACTGGTGCCCGTTCTGGACGCCCGACGGCCGGCGGCTGGTGTACTCATCCAGTGAATTGGGCGAGAGCAATTTCGAGATCTTCATGATCGACGCCGATCCGGGCGATCTGCCGGGTTCCAGCGGCACGGTCAAGTACGGAACCGCCAAGCGGCGACTGACGCACTTTGAGCCCAACGGCACGGTGGCGGGGTCGGATGTGCTGCCGGCGCTTTCGCACGACGGCCAGTGGATGATCTGGGCCAGCCGGCGCAGCGATGACGGCGCTGTGCAGTTGTGGGCGGCCACGATGACGCTTGACCCCGATGCGCGATGGAAGGCCGACCCTGCGAGAGTCGCCACGCCCAAGAAGCGCACGAATGAAAATCAGATCACGATCACTGATCCTGAGACTGAGCGCGTCTTCATTTACGACATGCAGTCGCACACGCTGTCGGAATACCAGATGGACACGCACACGCTGACGGAGGTCACGGACGCCACGCTGATGCGCCACGTGATGGAGTTGTATGAGTTGCAGCAGCAGCAATGAGCCCCACGGCGACAAACGCCTCGCGAATGTGCCGCGAGCGGCAGCGATGGTTCTGACGGCGATCGTGATGGCGCTTACCGGCGCGTCCTGCCGTGAGCAGCGCACCGAGTATCACAAGCGGCCGGCCTTCTATGAGAAGGCGTCGATGCAGAAACTTGAGAACGAGGTGGTGCTGGAGGATGGCACGATCATCAAGTACAACGCCGACCGTGGCGGCACGGATGATCGGCCGGGTGATCCGCAGGGCAAGCAGTTTCAAATTCGCCAGGAGCATGAAGACGGCACCGTCACGCTGAGCGCCATGCTGCCCGAGCACGTGCTGGCCAACACGCTGACGTGCGTCCGCAACGAGGAATACCAGTTGCTGTACGAGCAATTGCTTGCGGAGCGCACGAAACTCGCATACGAGGAGGCGGGCCAGGGCGCTGAAGAATTCATCAGTTTCTTCCGCAAGAATCGCCACGAACTGACCGCGACGCTGACCCGAATGGTGGCGGGCATTCCCGCGCAGGAAGTCAAGTTCGGCGAGATGGGCGACGGCGTGACGCGATGCAGGCTGCGGCCGCAGATCGCCGAGCCGTTCAAGTTCAAGACCGTGGATGTTGTGAACGAAGGCGGCAGGTTGAAGTTGCTGATGATTCGGTAGTCATGATGACGCGTTGCGAAGGAATCGCACGCGCAGGAGGCGAACGTCGCATGCCTCGACGCGCAACGTGAGTCACCGAGCGACACCCGGGCGACACTGAACGTTGCGCGATCACGAAGGTGCAGCGCGATGAGGAACGTGCACCGAAAGGAACGCGCAGCACGATGAAGAAGGCGAAGCGCGATACAGAACGTGCCAGGCGATAACGACAGTACCATCGGCGGGATGATAAGACCGCGCCCGGGCTGAGGACGATCGGCCGGCCAACGCCGGGCCGAACCAACCAACTTGCAAGGGATTCGCCGGGGCGATGATGAAGCTTGCAATACTGAAAGGTTTTAATTAAAACCTTATCCATGAGCAGACCATTCAACAGTCCGGATGTGTTTCGCGCCATTGCGCACCCTGCCCGCCGGCGAATACTCGATTTGCTTCGCGGAGGCGACCTGACGCCCGGCGATCTCGCGTCCCACTTCCGCATCACCAAGCCTGCAGTGTCGCTGCACCTGCGCGCTCTGCGGCAAGCGGGTCTCGTGCAGGAACACCGAAACGGCTTGCGCTTGTTGTATTCTCTGAGCCCCAAGGCGCTTGGACCGGTTTCGACTTGGATTGCACCATTCCAGGCGCGCATGGCTCCGCCGGCGCGGAGCCGGTGAAGTTCTTCGCCTCTCCAGATCGATGAATCCTGATGAACGCCTGGGTCCGTCGGCCGCGCATGCGTTTGCGCCCTTCGCTGTTCACAGGCATTGCGAGCGCGCCGTCGCTGGCCGCGGAAAGCCGCCCGCTGTGGAAAGGTTTTAATTAAAACCTTTTCGACGGCCGCGGTGCGGCGAGGCAACATCCTTGGACATGGTCTCCTTGGACGCGGGGACGCCGTTGCACGTGGGGCGGAAGAGGGAACTCCAACGCAAAACGAAAACGACGGGCCCGATGTCGGACCCGTCGTCGTGAATTGAATCAACAGATGTCGTGCGCGGTTAAGCCGTCTTCGCCGGGGCCTTAGATGGGCTTGGCGTGGGCTTCTTGCTGCCACCATCGCCTTCGCCGTTCTCATCGCTGGGCGGCGGGCCGCCGCCGTCTTCCGAGGAAACTGCCTCGGTGACGAAGAACAGATTCTCAGCGCCTTCCTTGCGGGTGATGGAAATCTTCTGCCCCGGCTTGAAGTCACCGGACAGCAGCGACTCGGCCAACGGGTCTTCCACGTACTGCCCGATCGCGCGCCGCAACGGTCGGGCGCCGAAGTCGGGGTTGTACCCCTTCTCGATCAGGAAGTCCTTCGCGGCCTTGTCCAGGTCGAGTTCCATGCCCTTGGATTTCAGACGCTCGCGCACCTTCGAGAGTTCGATCTCGATGATGTTGTAGAGATCGTCCTTCACCAGCGGACGGAACACGATGATCTCATCCAGGCGGTTGATGAACTCCGGCCGGAAGAACTTCTCGCACTCTGCAAGCAGAGCGTTCTTGATCCGGTCGTAA
Source organism: uncultured Phycisphaerales bacterium (assembly GCA_946886375.1). The sequence continues at coordinate 12,076 of CAMPIL010000017.1, read as the reverse complement.
TCCTGAACTTCCTGCCGCTTGCCGAAGCCGAACGACTGGCCGCCCTTGATCAAGTCAGCGCCGATGTTGCTGGTCATGATCAGGATTACGTTCTTGAAATCAACGTGTCGGCCGAAACTGTCGGTCAACCGGCCTTCTTCCATGATCTGAAGAAGCATGTTGAACACGTCAGGGTGCGCCTTCTCGACTTCGTCCAGCAGCACAACGGCGTACGGACGACGTCGGATGCGCTCGGTCAACTGACCGCCCTCTTCGTACCCCACGTAACCGGGAGGCGCGCCGATCAGGCGGCTGACGTTGTGCTTCTCCATGTACTCGGACATGTCCAGGTAGAGCAACGCGTCCGGATCGCCGAACATGAACTCCGCCAAGGCTTTGGCCAGCAGCGTTTTGCCGACGCCTGACGGGCCGATGAAGATGAACGAACCCATCGGCCGCTTGGGGTCCTTGAGGCCGGAACGTGCCTTGCGGATCGCGCGGGCAACGCTCTTGACCGCTTCGTCCTGGCTGACGACGGACTTGTGCAGTTCGGCTTCGAGTTTGAGCAGACGCTCGGACTCTTCCTTTTCCAGACGAGTCAGCGGCACGCCGGTCATCTTGCTGACGACCTCGGCGATGACTTCCTCATCGACCACGCCATCCACCTCGTTCATGCGCTCGCGCCACTTCTTCTGGATGGACTCCTTCTCGGCGCGCAACTTCTCCGCCTTGTCGCGGAGTTCCGCGGCGGTTTCGTAGTCGGCGTTCTTGACCGCCTCGTCCTTCTTGATCGAAAGCAGTTCGATCTGCTCTTCCAAGTTCGCCAGGTCCGGCGGCTTGGTCATGCTCTTGAGGCGAACGCGTGCGCCCGCTTCGTCGATCACGTCGATCGACTTGTCCGGCTGCACGCGGCCGGGGATATACCGTCCCGACAGTTCAACCGCCGTGCGCAAAGCATCATCGGTGATCTTCACGCGGTGGTGCTGTGCGTAACGCTCGCGCAGGCCCTTGAGGATCTCAAGCGTCTGCTCGGCATTGGGCGGCTCGACGGGAATTGGCTGGAAGCGGCGCTCCAGCGCGCTGTCCTTCTCAATGTACTTGCGGTATTCATCGAACGTGGTGGCGCCGATGCACTGAATCTCGCCACGAGCCAAGGCGGGCTTGAGCACGTTGGACGCATCGATCGCGCCTTCCGCGCCGCCGGCTCCAACCAGCGTGTGCAATTCATCGATGAACAGAATCACGTTCTTGGCGCGGCGAACTTCGTTCATCACCGCCTTGATGCGCTCTTCAAACTGGCCGCGGTACTTGGTGCCTGCGACCATCATCGCCAGGTCGAGCACAACCAGACGGCGGTCGTGCAGCAGATCGGGCACGTCCTGGCCGATGATCTTCTGCGCCAGGCCTTCCACGATCGCGGTCTTGCCGACGCCCGCTTCGCCCAGCAGCACCGGGTTGTTCTTGGTGCGGCGGCAGAGGACCTGAATGAGGCGTTCGATTTCATTGGCGCGGCCGATGACCGGATCCAACTCGCCGTTGCGAGCCAGTTCGGTCAGATCGCGGCCGAAGGAATCCAGCGCGGGCGTCTTGGACTTGCCTCGACGCTGGGCCGCGGCGGGATCGCCGGTCTGTCCCGGAGCGCCAGCGGGCTCGGCGGGTTCGCCGCCTTCCTCGCTTTCAACTCCAGCGCCCAGCAGATTCAGCACTTCTTCACGAACCTCTTCGAGTTTCAGACCCAGGTTCATGAGCACCTGAGCCGCCACGCCGTCGTGTTCGCGCAGCAAACCCAGCAGCAGGTGTTCCGTGCCGACGTAATTGTGATTGAGGCTTCGTGCCTCTTCAATGGCGTATTCAATGACCTTCTTGGCGCGGGGCGTCTGCGGAAGTTTGCCCATCGTCACCATGTCAGGACCGGACTTGACGAGTTTCTCAACTTCAAGCCGGACCTTGCGAAGATCGATGTCAAGGTTCTTGAGCACGTTGGCGCCCACGCCCGACCCTTCCTTCACCAGGCCGAGCAGGATGTGCTCGGTGCCGATGTATTCGTGGTTGAAGCGCTGGGCCTCCTGATTGGCCAAGGCCATGACTTTGCGAGCTCTATCTGTGAGCCTTTCGAACATCGTGTATCTCCAGTAGCCGGCAGCAGGGCCGGATGAACTGTTTACTTGCCCTCAAGTTTAGGTGGGTTGAAACTGCACTTCTACGAACGCAACCCAATCCTGTAAAAGAGAACGCAACACCCATACCATTCTTCGGCGAGGTCATTGGCCGGGATGACTATTTCCGCGCATGTGAGGCTGATTGGCATGCCGTTTAGAGCATGAACATCGGGCAGGATGCCATAATGACGGTCCGCAATCATTGCCGATCACAGTCGGGTGGATCAGGCGGTCATCAGTGCTCAAGTTGAGCCTGCATCGAGCCGATTTCGCACACGTTACACCCGATTCGCTGATGCGAATCGATGAAGAGCGCGGGGCCTACACCACGCGGCCATCGTGCAGATGCACAATGCGATCGGCTCGCTTGGCGATGGCTGGGTCGTGCGTCACCATCACGATCGTCAATCCATTCTTGTGTTGGTCGGCGATCAGGTCCAGAATCTCACCGCCGGTTTTCTCATCGAGATTTCCGGTGGGTTCATCGGCCAAAAGAATTCTGGGATTGTTCATGAGGGCGCGTGCGATGGCGACGCGCTGGCGTTCACCGCCGGAGAGTTCGCGCGGCCGGTGACGCAGGCGATGGCCCAAGCCGAACGAGGTCAGCAATTCCGTGGCCCGGATGCGGAGTTGCGCGTACCGCGGCCCAAACCGTGCCGCCATCGAGGAAATCTCCGTCCACAACCCGGCGCCAAGCAGCGCCAGCGCAATTCCCGATCCGCCGACCACTGCGAGGGCCATCCACAAGTCATTGGTTCCCTCGGCTGTGCCTTCGTAATCGAGGTAGTGTCCCAGCCATTGCCAGAGCGCTGCGCCCAGTGCGGCGCCGGCTACGACAAACCCCAGCATCAAGAACACCCAGAATCGGCGCGATCGCAGCGAGGTCTTCACCGAACCCGGCAGCATCGCGTTCTCGACGACGTTCAACTCCGGCAAGAGGTGATAGAACTGAAACACAAACCCAACCGCCTGATTGCGATATCGATTGCGTTCGTTCGCATTGAAGCGACTGAGCGGACGGCGTTGATAGAAGATTTCGCCCTCGCCTGAAGCATCGGGCTCGTCCAAGTCTCCCAGCAGGTGCAGCAGCGTGCTCTTGCCGGAGCCTGATGCGCCGAGAATCGCCACCCATTCGCCTTCGCGCACCTCAAGTGAAGCGCCCTTGAGCACCGGCACATCCACCGCGCCCAGGCGGTACGTCTTCCGGACGTCTCTGGCTTCAAGCACGACATTGGACTTGGAATCATTCATGACAACTTCGATCCGCCACAGAGCCGCAGCGAGCGCGGAGAAGCAAGCAGAAAAAGGATTTCGCCGCGATCTCTGCGTCGCAGTGGTGCGTTGAAGAATGCTGAGTCATTCATACCGCAGCGCCTTCACCGGATCGGTATCCGCAGCCTTGGCGGCAGGAATAAACGCGCCGATCAGGCTGAAGAACACCGCGCCGATCATCGTGATGTACGCGCTGTTCATGTCCACCTGGTTGGGAATCTTCGTGAAGTAGTACACCTCCGGGTTCCACACAATGACGCCGCCGATCTTGTACAGGTACAGCGCGAGCAGGCCAATGACGCCGAGTACCGACGTCACGAGACTGCCCACCACCACCGGCAGCAAGCGGCCGCTGAGACTGCGAATCACCGTGATGATCAACGCAATGACCGCCAACCCAAGCACGCCGAGCGCGAGCCACAGCGGCGGATTGCCGAGGGCTTCGTGAATGACATTGATGTTTCGCACGACAAGAAACGCCAATCCAAGCCCGACGATCGCGCCCGCGATGCCGATGAGCATGCCGTAGCGCAGGAAAATCCAGGAGATGCCGATGCGCGAAGCGCCGACGGAACGCAGGATGCCGATGTCGCGGGTCTTTTCGTACACGATCGCCCAGAAAATCGCCAGGACCAGCCCGGCGCAGACCAGATATACCAGCGAAAAGAGCGTGCGCATCATCTCGCGCTCTTTTTCCACCGGTCCGATGAACGATGCCTGTTGCTGCGCCCAGGTCTGAATGGTCAGGCCGAAACCCGGCACGGGCGGGTGCACGGCGGTTTGCGGGTCGGCGGCGACGGCATCGAGAAAATCGTCGTACGCGGCTTCCACCGAATCGCGCAGTTGTTCGGGAGTCACATCCGGCGCAGCCCGCACCAGCACCATCGTGGCGCGCGGCGGGTCGAGGCCGGTCACCTTGAACGGATCATCCGGATCATCCAATCGCTCGCCTTGATCCAGGTGCAGCATGTTCTGCGCTATCGACAGCGGAACCATCACGCGCTTGTCGTCGATCAGGAACACGCCGGACACGAACTCGTTCACCACCTGCAGGATTCGGGTCTCGGCGTTCTCGGCCCCGCCGATTCCGCCACGCACGGGGAGCGTGGTGAGCGTGACCTGGTGCAGGGGCATCCACCATCGCCCGCGCCCCATCGGCAGATAACTGCCATCACGCTGACGCACGTTGGCCTCCGAGACGTGCATGCCCATGACGATGGTCCGGTCATCGCCATCGCGCTTGAGCGTCAGGCCCTGTTCAAGGACTTTCTGCGGATCCACCAGCCGCGGATCGTGCGCAATCAGGTTCTTCCACTGCGCCTCGGTGAGAACAGATTGCACAATATCCGGCTGGCGGCGGAGCGAATCGAGAATCTGCTCTGGATCCTCGGGATCGGTAAAGGTCTTCGTGAGGACGGCGCGCTGGTCGGTTGAAAGTTCGCTGAACACCTGCTTCCAGTTCTTGATGAGCACGTCAGCGAAAAGCCACTCCCACTCGCGATCGGGCACGGTGCGCCAGTGCAGGGTCTTCTCATAGCCGGTGACAGCCGCGAAACTCTCCGGCTCAATGCCCCAGAACTGCACCATCTCCTGGCGTTTGTCATCGCCGTCGGGATACGGCATGCGCAAGAGGCCCAATCCATCAACAACAGGCGTTGCGGCGGCGGCTTCGGGCCGCTGCTTGATGTGCTCGATCAAACGTTGGTAATACGGAATGCCGGTGACCGGATAAGAGACGACCACATCGCCCATGAGCGTGCGGCCGGAGCTCTTCACCATGTCCAGAAACCCGGTCATCACCGAAACCACGATGATCACCAGCGCGACGCACATGGCGACCGCCGCGACCGCGATCAGCGGGATGACGCGCGAGGTGAGATATCGGTTCGTGAGCAGGGCGTGGTACATGGCGGAGGTCGAACGAGTGCAAGTTTAGCGGCCTAACGCGCCCGCTGCCGCTGAAGCCGACCGGCGTCCCTGCGTCCGCATCGTCTGTTTCGCACTCGTGGTGTGAATCTGGCGTTGCGGCCTCAACGGTTCACCGATCGTCCGGACATGCCGGAGGGAGGATCATGCTCGGGCACTTCCGGGTGCGGCAGGTCCAGTGAGCGGCCGAAGCGTCGGGTCAATTCTCGCGGCGCGCCGATGTCGACCACGACAATCTCACCCAGCAGTTTCTGCGCGTGAAGTTCAGTGAACCCGGCCTTGTGACCGACAAACGTGACGGTCCGCGTGGCTTGAATCGCCGCGCCTAATACTGACCCACTGTTGCAGTCGATCCCAGACGGAACATCCACAGCCAGAACTGGCCTGCCCGAAGCGTTGATGGTTTCAATCACCTCGGCGACCTGTTGCGGCACGGGGCGATCTAGCCCGGTTCCAAAAATCGCATCGACGATGAGGCTGATGTGTTCGCGTTGCAGGACTTCTTTGACTTGCTCAGGGGAAACCTGCCGCAGGCGCATGTTCCGGCACACGGCGAAGTTCACTCCGGCATCGGTGTGCGGCTGAGGCTCGCCGATCGAAACCAGAATCGGCTGAACGCCCCGATTGTGCAGATGGCGGGCCAGCGCGTACCCATCGCCCCCGTTATTGCCTGAACCGCAGACGATGAGCACAGCCGGCGACCGATCGCCGGCCGCGTCCATCATTCTGAGCGCCTCGGTCGCGAGTCCGAGTGCAGCATTCTCCATCAGCACGATGCCCGGAATGCCGTACTCCTGGATGGCAGCGCGATCCACCGCGCGAATGCCTTCGCGATCAAAGACAAGGGGCGGTTCCGGCGACGAGATCTCTGCCGGTCTTTCACCAGCCGGCGGCTCGTACACGTGCGAGGCGGATCGCGACATGATCATGAGTCAGTGTAGCGGCGAAGCGTGCCCGTCGGCAGACGCGGCCAAGCCACCGCGATGGATTTGGCGTTGCGAACGATGCGACACTTTTATGCCGCAAGGCCTAATCGAGTATGGCTATTTCGCAAAGCAAGTCGATTACGGCACAAGACAAATCGAAATCACCACCGCCCCGTCACACGATGCGTAGTTGCGTCCAGCGCGCCTCGCCGGGTTCGCGCTGCCGGTCATACGCGGCGAATCAAATCGCGATATCTTGTTGGGGTTCTGAATCATGCCTGCCTCTGAGATATCCCCATCCCATTCGATCTCCAGCCCGCAACAGCCGGTTTTTGGCTGCATCCTGCTGGGCGGATCGCTTTCGGGCGCGCTGGTGCGCGACATCCGCCTGGCCAATGAATTGGCGCGGCGAGGCTACAAGGTGCACGTGTGGTGGGCGATGGATCGACAGAAGAAATCGCCGCTGCGAAGCGAGATCGAGCAGCACTGGCTGTTTCACGGCTTGCGCTTCTGGGGGCCGCGATTTCGCGGCGCGACGGAACTGCTCGGCCGCGGGTTCAACGTGTTCTTTGATGACAAGGCCCGCGCCCACAGCGTGCAGCGCCGGCCGAAGATCATGCAGCGCATCATGGAAAACGTCATGCGCTGCATCTGCGAAGGCGTGGAATCTGATCGCGCTGTGATCCGCAGATTTGCGCGGGAACTGGATCAAACCGGCGTCACACACGTATTGCCCATGCTGGAAATGCTCTGCCCGTGGGTGGTTGCGGCTCGCCCGCACCTCACGCGGCCGGTGAAGTATCTCGTCACGTTTCAGGGTTACGAGCTGTACTCAACTTACGCGCGATCGATCAACCTCGAAAAGCAGTTGTACGCGCGCCTGGTGGAAACAGTGGAACAGTCGGATTGGCCGGCCATCGCGGTCAGCGAAGATTACGCGCTGCGCGTGATGGAGGAAGTCGGCGTTCCGCGGCATCGACTGTGCGCCATTCCGCCCGGCGTGCCGCCCGCCACGAAGATGGATCCGGCTCGCGCCCGCGAATTGGTGAAGCAGGGTTTCGGCGAATTCCGCGAGGGAACGCCGCTGATCACTTATCTGGGCCGGCGCGATACTGAGAAAGGGATTGATCTGCTGCTCTACGCCGCACGCATGCTGATGCAGCGCGGTCACAAATTCCAACTTGCGATCTGCGGGCCGACGCTGTGGGGCGACCACTACGGCCGCACCTGCCAGCAGATCGCGGAGGAACTGCGCTGCCCAGTGATGTGGAGGCGATTCGTGCCCGATGATGTGCGCACTGCGCTGTTCACCGCTTCGCATTGCGTGGTGTATCCATCAATTCACCGCGAACCCTTTGGCATGGTCGCTGCGGAAGTCGTCGCCCACGGCACGCCTGCAATCGTGCCCGACTACGGCGGCGTGGCGAGCGCGATTGAAGCCAACGGCGACGTAGCGGGATTGCGCTTCAAGGTTTGGGACTCAGGCGATCTCGCCCATCAGATTGAACGGTTGCTGCAGGATCGCGACCTGCACCGTAAATTGTCCGAGGCGGGGCCGCGCGTGGCGGAATATTTTTCAATCGAGCGGCTGGCAGACCGCGTGTTGGGGCATTTGGGATTGCCGGTGACAGATCAAAGGCGATGCAATCAATCCCGTGGTTAGCAACATTTTCGCCAATGAAATCGCAAGGCTGAGTTCTGCAGAGCGCATCACTTTGGCGCAGGATTTGTGGGACAGCGGGCGCTGCGCGCGATCAATCGCATCTGCCTCATGCAGAGCAATCCCAAGCCAAACCACAGTAGATTGGTCGCGATCATCAAGTTCGTCGGAATCCAGAGAATCGACTCGGAGGTTTTGATGATCCCCTGGGCCTGTGCGGGAGAAAGGGCATATTGAAACGCCTCATGGTTGTTGTCGTACAGAGCCACTCCGCCAAAGGCGATGAACACAATCGCAAACGTTATTGCGATCGCAGAGCAGATCGAAATCAGGATGAAGACAGCGACCAAGTGTTTCATACTGATCCATGTTACTGATCGGTTCCGTGCAGCGCAACGCTGGCTCGCGCCGCAGCCGCTACACTTAAACCGTTTCCATTCCCATGCGCATCCTCCTGACCAACGACGATGGCCTTGACGCTCCCGGCATTGAAGCGCTGCACGATGCGCTGATTGCTCCTCCCGCGCTTGGCGAAGTTCTCGCCATCGCGCCGCGAACGGTGCAGTCGGCCACCAGCCACGGCATCACGTTTCACGCCCCGCTCATGTGCGAAGAAGTTGTTGTCAACGATCGCATGACCGGCATCGCGGTGGACGGCCGGCCGGCCGATTGCGTGAAAGTCGCGCTCCGGGCGATCTGGCAAGAGAGATTCGGCCCCGGCTCGCTGCCCGATCTGACCATTTCAGGCATGAACAGCGGAGCGAACGTCGGCATCAACGTGATCTATTCCGGCACGGTCGCGGCGGCGGTTGAATCCGCGTTCCTTGGCGTGCCCGCCATCGCCGTCAGCCTGCACCTTGGCGATAAACCGCGCGTGCGCTACGGACGCGCGGCGTGGATGGCCCGGCAGGTGATCGATCGCATTCTTCGGTTCCCGCTCGATCGCCACAGCGTGATAAACGTCAACATTCCGCGCACCGAAAGCGATGATGCGCCGATGCCGCCGGTTCGAGTGGTGGAAATGAACGCCGCCGCAGGAACCGACGGCTACGAACGCCGCGTCAGTCCCGGCGGGCAGGTGTACTACTGGTCCAGCGGCAACGGCATGGTCTTCACGCACACCGCGCCGCAATCAGATGTCGAAGCGCTGATGGACAAGTACATCACCGTGACGCCGCTGACCTACGCGCTGACCGATCATGCGCGGTTGCAGACTTGGAAAGAACGACTGATGCCTGAAGATCGGTGACGCGGTGATCGCGCGCGGGGCAACTCGCTGCGGCAGGCTTTCGCGTGCTCGGCAATGTTTCGTTTGTAAGCAAAAACGCAACAATGCCCTTCGTCATGTCAGCGCGCGCTGTTGGCGCGCCATTGCTTACCGCATTCCAAGCAGACCCAGCAGCCAGTAGACGATCAGGAAAACGATGATCGTGCCCAGGCAGCCGCCGCCCCACTTCCATGCCGCCAGCCCTGCCAAGCCGCCTCGAAGCAAACCCATAATGCACCTCCGGATGTGGAATATTTGCCCGCTGGGCAGACGAAGTGGATCGGAATGCCGCCTGAAAGAAGTGCGACTTTTCGAGTCTCGCAGCGCGATGACTGTGCTGAGGGATGCATTTCAGATGTTTATCGTGTTGAGAGGCGCTGGCACGCGGACTTTGCCGGGCGAGTTTCTGGTGCGCCGCAGCTTATTTCACTTTTCACAGACGCGAATTCGCGCCTCGAATGCGCATCCCTGATGTGATCAGTTCTTCGACGCATTCTCGCCATCGCCCGAGGATGTTCATGTACGCACGACTGTGCGCCGCAATTTCGTTATTAAGCAAAAACGCAACTATGCCGGCGTATGCAAAGGTCCAGACAGCGGCACGAATCACATTCATGTGGAACATGCGGATCATGCGGAAAACGCGCATCGCGCCATCCGCTTGCGATCGTCTCTCAACCCACGACTTCAACTCACCTGTCGGCGCGTGAGCACGATCCGGATTCTCACATCCACGGTTTCGCCCCGCGGCAACTGTTTGAGCGAATCGCCTTCGGCGCGCCAGCGGTACAGACTGGCCAGGATCGCGTTGTCCACTCGTGAGTCGCCGGAACTGTGAATCAATTTCGCCGCCACAGGCACGCCATCCGCGCCAAACTGAATTTCGCACAATGGGTTGCCAGGCGAGGCAGTCATCAGCGTCAGGAGCGCGAACGACGGCCGGCGCGGCTTGATCGTCAACCCCGGACGAGCCAGTGGCTTGCCCATCTGCCACTGATCCGGCGGCACATCGATGACCGAAGTCGGCGATGATTCCTGATCCGATTGCACTCCCACTTCACTTTCCGAAGCAGGCGATGCCTGCGCGGCTGTCTCCGTGCGCTGCTGCTCGGGCGCATCTTCGGGCTGTGGGGCCGGTTGCACCGGCTCTTTCGGCTGCGGCACGGCCTTGGCGAGCGACTCCTGAATCTCCTCCAGAAGTCGTTTGGCCGGATCGCTCAATTCCTCGACTTCACGCGGCGTCGGCCCCGGCGTCGGCGATTCTGGAGTTGCCGAAGTCGGCGCCGGCTCTGCTCGTGCGGCGACCGCTGGCTCAGCGGCCTGCGACTCTGTCATTGTTGGTGAGGGCGTTTGCTGCGCAATCGTCTGCGCACTTTCCGGCGTGGGTGCAGCAGTGGGCATTGGGTTCAAGGGCGACGGCACGGCGGGCTGTTCGGTGAACGCTGCCTGCTCAATCACACTCAAGTCGGCCAGTTGCGGAACCGGTTCTTCAAATCCCAACCAGGTCGGCGTCGGCGGAGTGGGAGCGTCGATCCCCAGTTCAATTTCCACCGGCATCGCCATCGGCTCGGTGTCCGCTGTGGCTGTCTGATCGCGCGTCGCGTCCTTGGCCGCTGCGTCAATGGCCAGCGGCAAAACCACCAGTGCCGTCGCGTGCAGCAGCAGCGACGTGGAAAATGCGATCACAGGCAATTGAAGGCGGCGATTCCGCATGGTCGATCCAAGCCGGCACGGGTACACAGCGGTTGCACACCGCCTGCATAGTCTACGCGGCCGATCAGCGAATCTGCAGCGACGCCAGCGAAGTGCTGACGTCCTCCGCGAAACTGAGCACCGCATCCAGGCCCGACATCAGCATGACCGACCACACGCCATCCTGCACCGCGCACACGCGCAGCCGCCGGCCGGCCAGTGTCAACTTCTTCTTCGCCGTGAGGATCTGGGCAAGGTTCGATGAATTGAGCACTGACACCGCCTGCATGTTCAAAATCACGTCGGGCACGGCGTCAACATCGGCGGCATCCTCCAGCCTGCGCCGAAGCGCGATCATGTCGTCGGAGAACGTCGGCTCGTCGCCTAAGTCTACGATCAGGATCGTGTCTGACCAGTCAATCAGCGCCATGACTCGGCTGAGCATGATACAGCACGGGGCAGTGTTCAATGCGCAGCAGACCGGGCCACGATGGATCAGTCTTCACGTCGGCTGATCGGCGGGGCTTTCACTTGTCGGCTCGTCGGCGCCGTTGGTGCCGGTGTCGGCGACTCGCGCAGCGGCGATCAGTTTGTCGCCGTCCTTCAGGTTCACCACGCGCACGCCTTGCGTATTGCGGCCGATCTGGCTGATCGATTTGGCAGCGACGCGCACAAGCATGCCGCCCTCGCTGATGAACATCAGGCTGTCGCCCTCCGTCACGCATCGCACCGTGACAACCTGCCCGTTGCGGTCGGTGGTCTTGATGTCCTTGCGGCCTTTGCCGCCGCGGCTTTGCGGCCGCACGCCGCCGTCTTCGCTGTGCACGAGGTATTCGCGCAAGGGCGTGCGCTTGCCGTATCCGTTTTCGCAGACAGTCAACAGGTCCGCCTCATCGTCAACGCCGACCAGGCCGACTACTTCATCCTTTTCTGCGAGTTCGATTCCCTTCACGCCCGCGGCGTTCCGGCCCATGACGCGCGCATCGTTTTCATCAAAGCGAATCGACATGCCCGATGCCGTCGCCAGGAGCACGTGGTTGCTGCCGGTCGTGTGAATCACATCGATCAGCCGATCGCCTTCGTTCAGGTTGATGGCGATGATGCCCGCGCGGTTGACGTTGCGGTAGTCCTTCAGCGAAGTCCGCTTCACCTTGCCCTGGGCATCATAGAGATAAAAGCGCCCCTGGCCGTCGCG
>CAMPIL010000016.1 GCA_946886375.1 uncultured Phycisphaerales bacterium | reverse complement strand
TACATGGGCTGCGTGAGCCTGCCCGCCGATTCCAGTTCGCGCGGCGAAAAGGCCCGCAACTGCTCGAGATTGAAATCACTGAAGAAATGTTCGTGGATCGCGCCTTGCAGGTCGGCGGCCATCGCCTGCACGGATTTTTTGCAGACTTCGGGGAAGCGGCCTTTTTCGTTGACCATGCCGCCGAGTTGCCCGCCCATTCCCAGCGCGCAGGTTTTGCAGGCGTTGCGCGAGCGCAGGGCTCTCCACATTCTTCGTACGCCGACCGAACGGGCCTTGCGCAGCGTGTAGAAAATGGCGGGCCAGCCCCCGCCGGCTGTGGGGCGTCGCTTCATCAATCGCATTATGGCCATTATCGCATTGATGGGCGATTCACACCACGTGCCGGGCTGAAGTCTCGGCCGCGATCATGCGGCTTTTTGCGGCAGACAAGAGGTCGGCGGACATCAGAATGTACAATGGCATGCGCTGCCGGGCGGGGGAACCCGAGTGGGAGAAGATTCTCATGAAATCGCTGATGGCGACCGTGTTGAGCACGATCCTTGCGTGCGCGATGAGCGCACAGGCCGCCGACGTTTCGCCTTTGGCGTCCGTGTGGCGGGCTGGCTCCGCACCGGAGAATTCCAGCCAAGAACAACTATTCGAAACGCGGCCGAGGCGTCACAGCCAGTCAACTCCAGCGTTGATCTGGTCTACGACCGTCCCACATTTTGTGCGCTGCTCGCTAACGCGCCATACCCCTTTCGCACACTTCTCTCGTGCGCTGAGTCGCCTGGCCCGACCGGATCGCCTTGATCAAAGATGGCATCGAATGACACATTTAACCAAGTCGCAGGCAAGTCCGAGCAGTAATCCGACCGTTGAGTATACAAACAGTCCAACCACAACAAGCTCAGTCAAACCCATTCGAACAGAAAAGACTAGCAATAATGGCGCCAAGAGATACTGCCAGAGGAATTCGGCAGCATCGCCGCCAATCAACCAGAGTGCCGACGCGGCAAGAATGTATAGACACGAGATCAATAGGGGCAACACAATTGTACAAGTCAGTCGACACTCCCGTCCGTGCTTGCGTTCGTGCTGCTTAAGCGTCCACCCTACCGGCATTGCGCACTCGGGGCACATGTCGTCTTTGAGCCCGCGCAAGTTGTATCTGCACTTGGCGCACTTGAGGTCGAATTCGATTACTCGGGCCACGTTGCTGAAAGTATACGGCGCATCTGCACCCCGGCGACAGTTTTGATCCAAGTACTTGGAGCCCGCCGGGCGTGCCGGGGACGCAGCAGCACTTTGATGTCATTCGAATTCGTAGCGGCGATACTGTCACACAGAGCGGGACATATTCGTACACGCTCGGCTTGTACTATCTCGAACAAGGTGGCGCCCACATCTTTGCGGATGAGGCTGATATAGCCGCCCTTGATGTTGCGCCTCAGGGGCGATGGCTCGCGCCCAGCCACTTTGAACCTCTAATCACCGTTCGCAATGCACGGAGTGCATACATACCGCCGCACGCAGACATAGAACACGTTTATGAATGTGAGCTGTTCTGTCTCTTGCTTGCAAATCCATTCTATCCATACTCCACACTTCCGCCGTGCGTCGACTCGCCATGCCAATGACCGCTCAGCGACTCATGATGTAGCCGAGGATCATTCCGATTATTGCATAAAATGCTGTGCCGCCCACCAATACGAGAAAAGCAAAATAGGCAGTACTCCCAAATATCGATTGAGCACCACCTAACAGCGTTGCAACCATGACCACTGGAAAGTCAACAACAACAATTAGAAACCCAGCCCCTTCGGTATTATCGCTTGATAGCGCAATTGCACCGAAGATGAAATGCAACAGCGCGAAGGCTGCCGATGTTATCCCGATGCATGCTTTGCGCCGCCGCCATGGCAAGATGGATTCGTCGCCTTTGAGTGATTCGGCTACTGATAGCCCACATTCTGGGCACACTCCGTCTGACTTCAAGCCATGGAGATTGTACCCGCATTTTATGCATTCCATGTTTAGTTTCGGCATCTCGTCCATCCGATCTTCTATCAAATTACCTGAGAACCGATGCAACAAGTGGCGCAGACCTTTCTTGCAGTCGTTGCAATCACATTGTAGACGACAACTGTGCTCAATTCTTGCCGCGAGCTCAATGGTACATACTTCAGTTCCAGTGGTCTTAGCTCAACAGCCCGGCACGTCCTGGCGAAGTCCGCGTCTATTCCGGCGCATCCGGGAGCAACGACCTCACCTTCATCTTCACCGGCAAAGAAGACGGAGACAAGTTCGGCTACGCCGTCGCTGTGATGGATGCGCTCAACGCCGACGCACACAAAGACCTTGTCATCGGCGCGCCGAAGGAACAGCAGGGTCGTGTGTACGTCTTCCTCGGCCCGTTCGATGAGAACTGTCCACTGTTCCTGTCGGCAGACTACGCCAACCTGATTCTCGTGTGTCCAGACGCGGAGACGTTTGACTTCGGCGCAGGCCTGCGGCGTCTGCCAGACATCACCGGCGATGGGCTGGATGAAATCATGGTGCGCGGCACGTACGCCAGCACCGCGAACGGCACCATCTACAGAACCTACATCTTCTCAGGAACCGGCGCGTACCGGCAGACTTTGGAAGGCGACGCGACCGGCAACGACTCCGGCGGCGGCCAAGCGAGTGCGATGGGCGGATCTTCCGGCGCGAGTTGCTACGGCGACATCGCAGGTCCGGGCGGAACCGGCGACCCGGATGGCTGGGTCAACGTGAACGATCTCCTCCTGGTGATGAATTCCTGGGGTCCCTGTTCCCCGCTGCCGGCCAGTTGTACCGCAGACATTGCTCCGCGCCCTTCCGGCGATGGGGTGGTGAACGCCAATGACATGATTGCAGTGATCAATGCGTGGGGACCGTGTCCGGTGCAGGGAATCGTGTACCAAAGCAACGGCACCGGCGGCGGCGATTGGTTCGATCCGAATACATGGGACCCGCCGGGCGTGCCGGGGACGCAGCAGCATTGTGACGCGGTTCGCATCCGAGCAGGCGACACTATCAATCAATCAGCAAAGTACTCGTATACGTTGGGACTTTATCTGCTCGATGGCGGCACACACCAGTTCAGCGGGGATGCGGACATAGCGGCCCTTGATGTTGAAGTCTTCAGTGGGAGATGGACCCGCGATGGAACCAACAAACCCAACATTGTTGTGCGCAACGCCGCTGTGGCATTCCGACCCCGCAACGCCGACATCATTCCTCAATGGGATTGCGCCACCTTCTGTGCGCTGCTTTCCAATCCGTATTACCCGTACAACTTGCTGCCGAGCTGTCAGGAGAATCCCTGCATGGGAGGATCGGGAGAATGACGAATCACATTGTAGGTGGATTCCTGAGGTTACGCATCCAATCAATCAGAAGGCCCAACAACGCGCCCGGTAACCCATACATGAGCCAGCCGGCCAAGGCACCGTACAGCAGCGCCGCGAATAGCCCAATACCACGGGCCCCGACTCCAGGTCCGATTACCCAATCCCAAAGGATCCAGATCGGGAGATCAAGGACAAAGGCTGCTATTCCTGCCTCCGCATCGCCGCGGTACAGCAGAATCAGAAGGAAAGTAATAATCGCAAAATGCAGCGCACCAAACGCGATGAACAAACGAATCGTCCACCGATATCGAGGTGGCCTTGATTGTCGCGCCATTGTGCTCGCGATGGAATCGCCACACTCTGGACATGCGCCCGACAGCTCAAGTCCCCGCAGAAGGTAACCGCACTTCGCACACCGTATTGA
Organism: uncultured Phycisphaerales bacterium; assembly: GCA_946886375.1. The sequence continues at coordinate 15,316 of CAMPIL010000016.1, read as the reverse complement.
AGATTCAATCGTCATGTAGGTGAATCGTAGCACACATCGCGCCTAGGTATCCCATGAACACACGAACACATACCCATCTGTCTGCCTTGGCGACACTTCTCTGCGTGCTCTGTACGCCAAGATTTGCTTGGGCCCGGCAAAGCGCCACCGTACTCTACAACACCGACACCCATTCGTCGCTTACAGAAGTCGCGCTTACCAACGACAAGTGCAACTTGGATGAGTTTCTTCGTGATGAGCTTTTGATTCCCTCGGGTATTCTCGCATCTGAGGGGTATTCAGCTCCCCTGTTTCAGTTCGCGTGCCTCGGCTCCAAGGCGGAAGATGAAGACGAGCAGTCCTCACAAGTCCAGTGCGACACCTGCCCAATTCCGCGCACGTATGGCCGCATTGTTGGGGCAGATTTGAGCTGTGTTCCAGGTCCACCTGCCTCTATTATTGTCCACTGACATCCGCACGGAATGCGAGAATGCAGGAAAGCAGACTGCGTACCACGTGACTTCACGCCGCCGCGGCGGGGGCCTTTGCGCTGAACACGCGCACGCAGTTGCGGCCGGATTGCTTGGCGGCGTACAGCGCGCGGTCGGCCGCGCGCACCAGCAACGCCGTGGACCCGAACCGGCCTGCCTGCGTCGGCTCCATCGCCGCCACGCCCAGGCTGATCGTCACCGGCACCGCTGAAACCGGACCCTGAAGGTCGCTGATGTCGATCGGCGCGGCCTCGATCGTTTTGCGTATCGACTCGGCGACCGTTGCGGCCAGTTTCCGATCCGCGCCGGGCAAGAGCACCGCAAATTCCTCGCCGCCGTAACGGCACACAATGCCCACCGCGCTGATCGTCTCCTGCACCCGCCGCGCCAGTTCCACCAGCACCATGTCGCCGGCCTGGTGGCCGTGATTGTCGTTGAGCGACTTGAACCTGTCTGCATCGATCATCACTAAGCCCAGGGCTCCGTTGGATGCCTGGGCGCGGGCGAAAAGGCGCGTGAGTTCGGTGTCAAACTGCTTGCGATTTCCCACGCCGGTCAGGGCGTCGGTTACCGCCAGTTGCGCCAAGGTTGAATTCGTTTCGCGAAGTTCCTGGGTTTCGCGCTGCACCATGAGTTGGTGATGCAGTGAGGCTTCCTCGGCCTGAGCGAGAATGGCATTGATGTCGGCCGGCTGGCCGGTGTTGACTTGGAACAGTTGCGCCAGTTCGCCGGCCTCACGCGCGATGTTGCTCAGCAGAGTGGTGGCGGCGTCGGGGCTGATGTTGAACCATTCCATCGCCCGGGCGCGGAAGTCCGCAAGATCCTCACCGGCATCGGCGTGCGTCAGCGTCGCAGCGGCACGCGAGCCCAGTGCGATCGTGCGAATCAGGTCGATGTGGGCTGACGCGGCGTCCGGATTGTGATGCAGGCGGATGGCATCGGCAAGTTCCGTCGGCAGGCGCCATCGCCGGGCCAGTTCAAATCCTACCTCGGGATGGTGAAAGCCAAGCGCATTGAATTCCGCGTCCTGCAGACGCTCGTGCACACCGTGGGTTTCGCTGATGATCTGCTCGTATCCCGCGCCCATGGCGTTGTAGATGGCGGTCATGCCGACGTCCTGCATGAGCGCGGCGGTGAACGCCTCTTCCGGATCGCAAACGTGCGTGCCCATCGCGATGCAGCGTGCCGCGGCGGCGGAATAAATACACCGCCGCCAGTAATCGATGAGATCGAATCCCTCATCGCTGCTGCGTGAGCAATCCACCAGGCTGAACCCCAGCACCAGAGACTTGACGGTGTTCAGCCCAAGGTAGGCGATGGCGCGGGTGATGGTCGGGCAGGGCTTGGACAGCCCGTAGAAACTGGAATTGACCGTCTTGAGAATCCTCGCGCTGAGCGCCTGATCGTTCTGCACGATGCGGGCGATCTCCTCCAGGCTCACGTTGGGCTTGGTGGTGAGCGCCAGCACTTCCACCGCCACCGCGGGCAGCGATGGGAGGTTTGGACAGGCAAGCACTTGATCCAGGGAAATCGAAGGCATGAGCCGCGGTCACTCCAGCGCGCATCCCCTGCGGAGACGAATTTGAAGCGCATTTTGCGCTCTATCAGGCAGTTCCTACGCCGTGAACAACACACATGGTTCCGGCCGTGGATCGTCTAATTCATCGGCATTTGGCGCGGGCCGCTCAATCGCCGGGTGCAGCCATTCCTCGCGCTTTTTGACTGACTCACGCGCTCAAGTCCGAAAACGCCCAGCGCATCGCCGGCGACTCCTCGCCAATAATCTCACGGAAATACACCGCCAGCAGGCGGTTGGCGCGGCGGATCACCTCCGGCTCTTCGAGTTGAATCGATTCGCCCCGCGCCAGCCGGCGCAGCAATTCGATCGTCTCCCGCCGCACGCGCCAGCGGCCGCTGCGAGGCGCATCGACCACCACGCCGCCCGCCGCAGCGCTGAACGCCAACGTGGAGGCCTCCGTCGGCAAGGGCTCGCCGGTCTGTGCATCGCGATTCAGTTCGGGCTTGTAGCCTGCCTCGGTGAGCAAGACCCATTGGAAGTGCAGCAGTGCGGGCTCGATCGCCGCCGGCTCGTTCATCCGCTCCAGCGCGGTCACGGCGGCGTCAAAGAGCGCCGGATGAGGGTCCATCTCCGCCATGAGATGGTGGATCAGGTCAGCCATGTACACTGCGGCACGATTGGCCGAGAGATTCTGCCGCAGGGCCCTGTGCGTATCTTGCAGGTGCCAGGCGGTGATCGCGGCCAGATCGCGGCCGGGTTTGACGCTGGCGATCATTTCGCCGCGCGTCAAGACATCCAAGCCGCCGGAAAACCCCCCCTTTTCACGTTTGGCGCCCTTGGCCAGCCCGCGCACGACGCCGTGCTCCCGGGTGAACAGGCTGACGGTCTGGGAGGTTTCTGAAAAGTCCCAGCAGCGAATGCAGATGGCGGTGTCCGCGATGATGGGCATGGCAGGCGGAATTGTCCAAAAGTCCGAACGTCAAAAAGTCCGGTTGGTCGATGAACAACAATAGGAGGCACGCGGCGATTTACGAACGGCGGTCGGCGATTTACGATCTGCCCACGATCCGCCGCCCGCAACCTTCAGCAACGATTCACCTGCATGCCACCGACCACCCAACCAACCTGCCGCACGATTGCAATGTTGAACCAGAAAGGCGGCGTGGGCAAAACCACCAGCACCGTCAACCTTGGCGCGGCCCTGGCCGAGGCGGGACAGCGCGTCTGCCTGGTCGACCTTGATCCGCAGGCCCACCTGACGCTGCACCTGGGAATTGATCCGCAGCGCGTGAACAAGAGCGTGTACGACTTGCTGCTTGATCCGGAATGCGATGCGGCCGACGCGGTGATCAACGCCCGTCCGAACCTTGACGCGATCCTTTCAGAGGTCGATCTGGCGGCGGCCGAGACCGAATTGTCGCAGACGCCCGGCCGGCAGTTGATACTGCGCAGGAAGTTCCAGTCCATCGCTCCGCGTTACGACATCGTCATCATCGACTGCCCGCCGAGCCTTGGCCTTCTCACGCTGAATGCCTTGTCGCTGGCGCAGGAAGTCTTCGTTCCCATGCAGGCGCATTTTCTGGCGCTGCAGGGCGTGGGGAAGTTGTTGGACACCGTGGGGCTTGTCTGCCGGTCCATCAATCCGCAACTGCGCGTCAGCGGCATCATCTTGTGCATGCACGAGCAACAAACCACGCTGGCCAAGGAAATTGTCTCCGATCTGGATGCGTTCTTTGACGCCGCTTCATCGCAGGATGTGCCTTGGCGGACCTGCCGCGTGCTGCGGCCTGCGATTCGCCGGAACGTGAAACTGGCCGAAGCGCCCAGTTTCGGCAAGACGATCTTCGACTACGAGCCATCGTGTCCCGGCGCGGCGGATTACCGTGCGCTGGCACAGCACGTCTTGGGCCAAGTCGCTGCGCAACAACCGCCCGCGTCCAAGCCGGAGCCCAATCCGGCATCCAAGTCAGAACCCGCTCTCTCAGCAAAGACTCCGCAGCCGGTTGCTTCTTCACTACCGCGCCCCGCAGAGGTTGCCTCGCACGCAAAATCCGCTCCTGTGCCGGCCGCCGCGCCGGTCCCGCTTGTGACCACCATCGAACCAAAGCCGGCCCGGGCCACGCCCGCAGCGCGACCGCGCAAATCGAACGAACCCGATGCCGTCCAGCCCGTCATCTGACATGCCGGTGCGGCCTCGCAACCTTGTGTTCTGGCGAATCGCGTTTCTGGCGTATGCGGCCGCGCTGACAGTGGGCACGCACTGGCCTCGGTTGGAACTGCCTCGCGAGGTGCCGAACAGCGACAAGATTGTTCACGTCGCGGCGTTTTGCGGCTTGACCATTTTGCTCTGGCAGTCGCGATGGATCGCTTCACTTCGCGGGCTTGCCATCATCGCGCCCATCTGGGCCATCATCGATGAAATCACGCAGGCCATCCCGGGCCTGCATCGCACGGTTTCGGCGTACGACGCGGCGGCGAATCTGCTTGGGATTGCGATCGCCCTGGCGATCGTCGCGACGGTCCGTCACATACAGTTGCGCCATCGCGCAGGCGAACATGTCACACCGCTTTGAGAAGCACGCCCGCACCGTCACGCTGCTGACACTGGTCAGCCGCATGACCGGCCTTGCGCGCGATGCGGCCCTGTCGCGCATCTTCGGCGTTTCGCCGCTCATGGACGCATTCTGGTTCGCGTTCATGATTCCAAACCTCTTCCGACGACTCTTTGGCGAAGGGGCGCTTTCATCGGCCTTTCTGCCCGTATACACGCGCCTGCACGCCAGTGATCCCGCATCAGCCCGGCGTCTGGCGTCGCTCACCCTTGGGTTGATGGTTGCGACGCTTGGCGGATTGACGCTGATCGCGGAGATTGTCCTGTTCATTCTTTCGATGCGCGCGGGGCACGATCATCTCGCCCTGCGGCTGATGGAGGTGATGCTGCCCTACATGCCGCTGGTGTGCCTGGTGGCGATCATCGGCGCGATGCTGCAAGTGCACGGCCGCTTCGGGCCTACGGCTGCTGCGCCCATCCTGCTCAACCTGTTCATTGTCGTTGCGGCGATCGGCTTCGCGAGTCGGGGCGCATTCGCCCCCGATCAAGCCAATGACGCGAACCATAAGACGTTGCACATCACGATCGTCGCGGCGTCCGTTCTCGCGGCGGGAATCGTGCAGGTCGCGTGGTCACTGCTTGCGCTGCGCCGAACCGGCGCGATTTCGGATTCGGCCTCTCCCCCAATTCTCAAATCGCCAGATCACCCGATCGCCAAATCCTTCAAGGAAGTGCTCTCGCAGTTCTGGCCGATGTTCATCGGCCTGGGCGTCTTGCAGGTGAACACGTTTGTGGATGGCCTGATCGCCAGTTGGCCTTCCACGATCGGGCCGACGATCTTCGGCTATGACTTTCCGCTTGATCCTGGCGCACTGACCGCCCTGAGCAACGCGCAGCGGCTGTATGAATTCCCTTTGGGAGTGTTCGGCATCGCGGTCGCCACCGCGATCTTTCCCGCCCTGGCGCGTGCAGCCGGCGATGGCGAGATGTTCGCGGACATTCTGCGGCGCGGCCTGCGATTGGTCATCTTCATCGGCCTGCCCGCGAGCGTGGGATTGATCCTGGTGCGCACGCCGCTCACCGCTGCGATCCTGCAGGGCAAGAATTTCACCGAGGCCGACACCGCCCGCGTGGGGTTCGTGCTGATGGGGTACGCCCCGGCCATCTGGGCGTACTCCATGACGCACACGCTGACCCGGGCTTTCTACGCCAAGGGCGATTCCAAGACTCCGGTGAAGGTGGCGGTGACGATGGTGCTGCTGAATTTCGCACTGAACATGACGCTGATCTGGACGCCGCTGAAGGAAGCGGGCTTGGCGTGGAGCACCGCAGGGTGCGCGATTGTGCAGGTCGGCATCCTCCTGCGCCTGACTCGCCGCCATGCAAGTCACATCGTGAATGAAACCGTGCTGTGGAGTTGGATGAAGACCGTGCTCGTCACGGCGGTGATGGCGATCGCGGTGATGCTCGTGGCGCAGCGGCTTCCCGCGCGGTGGGTGGATCGCGAGTGGTCGGCGGTCGATGTCAACGCCATGATCAACCTGGCGATTCTTGTCGCCACCGGCGCGGCAACAGTGATCGCGAGTTCGCTGATCCTGCGCATGCCGGAGTTGGCATGGGCGGCGGGGAAATCGCGATCTGTGTGATCCAGTGATGTGGGAATGTGGTGATGTAGTGATATGGCGATTTGATCATTTGATGAGCCGGTGATTCCAGTCGCATGTCGCCCCATCGCGAAATCGCCACATCGCCACAACCCCCATCACCAAATCATTCCACCGCAACGACTTTTCAACCGCCCGCCACCCGCCACAACTTGCCGTCCCGCAGCACCGGCCGGTACAGCGTGTCGCGTTCCACCGGCCGGAAACCCGCTTCGCGGATCGCCCTTTGCAAATCAAGAACGGTGACTTCCTGGTGCGTCGTGTCGCCGGTGAGTTTGGTGATGTCGTACCACACCACCGTGCCGTCGATGTCATCCGCGCCGTTCTGCAGCATGAACTGGGCCATCTGCAGCGACTGCATGATCCAGAACGCCTTCACGTGCGGGAAGTTGTCCAGCATCAGGCGGCTGACGGCCAACGTGCGCAAATTCTCCAGCCCCGTCGGCGCGGGCAGATGTTCCAGTTCGCTGTCATTGGGGAAAAACGGCAGCGGGATGATGGTTTGGAAATAGCCTGGTGGCAATTGACGATTGATGATTGACGATTGACGACTAGATTCACCGCAGAGAGGCTGAGGGCGCAGAGCATCCTTCTTTGAATCACTTGCCCTCTGCGTCCTCTGCGGCTCTGCGGCTGAAGTGTCTGGATTGCCAATCGTCAATCGAAAATCGTCTATCGTCAATCCCAATCGATTCAGCGCCGCGTCCTGCGCTTCGCGCAGGGTCATCATGTGCTTCACCCGGTCGGCCCGCTGCTCGATGTGGCCATAGAGCATTGTCGCGTTGGAGTTCAAACCGATTTCGTGTGCCGCGCGGTGCACATCCAGCCAGGTCCCCGCGCGAATCTTCCCTTTGTACGCCTCGTCGTGCACCCGATCGTCAAACACTTCAGCCCCGCCTCCCGGAAGAGAGCCAAGGCCGGCGTCTTTCAACTCCACCAGAACAGTTTTGATGCCTTCGTAGCCATCCTTGCCTCGCTTGGAGATTCGCGCCAGATGCACAACCTCCACCGCGGTGAACGCCTTGATGTGCAGATTCGGCGCGGCGTCCCGGATCGTCCGCATCATGTCGGTGTAATACTCAAACGGCAGCCAGGGATGCAGCCCGCCGACAATGTGCATTTCCGTCGCGCCGGATTCCGCAGCCTTGATCGCCTGGGCGCGAATGTCGTCCAGCGAATGCTCGTACGCCCCGTCCTGATCTTTCTTGCGGTAGAACGCGCAGAACTTGCACGACAGCGCGCAGATGTTTGAATAGTTCAGGTGCCGGTTGATGTTGTAGTACGCCACATCGCCGTGAAGTCTTCGCCGCACGAAGTCCGCCAGCGCGCACACGGTCCAGACGTCGGGCGTTTCGTACAGCAGCATGCCGTCCTCGAACGACAGCCGCCGACCGGCGTGCACGTTCTCCACGGTCGACTCAAGGCGCGGATCAAACCCCGCACGCGGCGTTCGACTGGCGGAAATGGAAGCAGTATGGGTGGCGGTGGCGGTCATGGTGCAAACCCGGGGTCCGGCCTTGCATCTTAGCGTGAACCCTTGACCTGCCACGCCCGCGATTGCTGCGTATTGGTGTTCATTCGTGTTTCCAGTCGATTCGGTTTCAACCCTGACCGGCGTCCGCCGGCGTGGAACTGTTCCGCTTTTTCCGACTGCGCAAGCCTGCTCGCCCCCGTTTCCGGACGGATGGCTTGAGGCAGGCCGCCGGCCTGCCGATACCCCTCAAACAGTTCGCCCATTTTGCGCGTTCGCGGTCATGGACGTTCTCACGCTCCAGGCAATCCCATGCAGCAATCACCCCCATCCCCGATCAACGTGACTGAGCCTCCTTCAGCCCTCGCCGACGCCAGCGCCGGCGACGATGTGATGAAGATTCTCGCTGACGTGGAGGGTCAACTCAGCCGCCTGCGCGCTGCGCAAAAGACTCAGGATGATGCGATCGTATCTCTGGCGGATCGCGCCCGTTTGCTGCGCACAGCCGAGGACGAAAACGAGAAGTCGCGCCGCGACATCGCGCAGCAGCAGAAAGCGCTCGCCCAGGAGCGCGAGCAACTGCACAGCCAGCGTGTCGCGCTGGAGACACTGACCCGCCAGACGGAGGATCAGGTCCGCGCGCAGCAGGATGAGGCCGCCCGCAGCCGCGCGGTGTTGGACCAGCAGCAGGCCACGATCGCCAGCCAAGGCGAAGAGATTCGCAAGCGGCAGAACGAGTTCGAACACTCGCAGCGGAACTGGGAGCAGCAGCGCGCGCTTCACGAAGCGGAACTGAACAAGCGGCACGCGGAACTGGAGCAGCGCGCTGCCGACCTCACGCGCCGCCAGACCGATATTGACAAGGAACGCGAACGCATTGAAGCGCTGACCAAGCAGTGCCAAGATCAGCAGAAGCAGTTGGAGGGGCGGGCCCGGCAGATGGAGACCGAGCACGCCGACCTGCTCCGTCGCGTTGAACAGGCTGAGAAGAACGTCGGCGAACTGATCTCCAAACTCGAATGTTCGCAGCAGGAACTGTCACAAAGGACCGAGCAGCACAAGCAGGTTTCGCAGGAAGCCTCGCAGTTCCGCACGCGCGCCGCAACGCTTGAAAATTCGCTGCACCAGGCGACCGAGCGGGCCGATCGGCTGGAGCGCGATTCGGTGGAACTGGCACGACTGGCCGATCGCGAGCGCGAAGCCGTTGAGAAAAAACTGGCCGGCGCGACCTCGCAACTTGAGGAAACCCGCAAGACGCGCGATGTTGCGACAAAGGACCTCTCCGCAGCGCTCGAGCGCGTCTCGACGCTGGAGAAGCAGGTCAAATCGCTGCAGACCCAACTCGCGGAGCGCTCGGCCCGTTTGACAGATAGCCAGGAAAAACTGGACCTCGCCGGCCGCAAACTCTCCGAGTTCGCCAAGGTGCTCAGCGAGCAGACGCCGCAACTTGAACGCGGCGCCGCGGCGGTCGCCATGGTGCAGGAACAGCAGGAGCAGATCGACCGGCTGACCAAGCAACTGGCCGAGCACACGCTGCGCAGCGATCCAGAGGAAATGAATCGGCGCGATGAGCGCATCGCGCAACTGACCGAGGCGCTGCGCCAGGCGCGCGGCCAGGCCGCGGGTCAGCAGGGCATCGCCGAACTCGAACGCCGCAACGCTGAACTCACCGATGAAGTCAGCCGCCTGAAACTGGATTTGGAGAACGCGCAAGTGGTGGCGGAAGACACCAAGCGCCAACTGGAGGAGCGTGCCGACGCCCAGGGCTCCAACGCTGTGCAGGACGCCACCATCGCCGAGCACGCCGCCAAGGTGGCCGCCCTCACAGCCGAGATTCAGCAGTTGCACGCCCGTGCCGCAGCCGACCTCAAATCGAAGTTGGAAACTCAGGCCCGCAAGCACAAGAAGGAATTCGCCGAGGCGCACCATTCCGAAGCCGCGGAATTGAAATCGCTGCGCAAGCGCATCGCTGAATTGCAGAAGGAACTGCAGGACGTTCGATCAGCCGCGACTGAATCGACGGTGGTGGATGAGAAGCAGTTCTCGCAGAAACTTCGCGACAGGGCCGAACGAATCACCGGTGTGGCCGAGCACCTGCGTCGTCGGCGTACCCGGCTGGAAAAATACCGCATGCTGGTCAGCCGCCGGGCCATGCAGGCCGACTCCACGCCGCACACGCGCATGCGCGCCGAAGAAAGCATCGAACTCGACAAACAGCGGCTGGAACTTGCGGAACTGCGTCATTCGCTGGAGGCATCTGAACGACGGATGGTGCGCAAGTGGGCTGGACATCGCGCCGCCCTCACCGTGTTCTGTCTGGCGCTGCTCGCCACCATGTGCGCGGGCGCTTCGTGGCTGATCGCCGATCATTACGCCCCGGCCGTCGTCTCCGCCACCGTCACGCTGGATGCCAAGACGCCGCAGCGCGCACCGCTGTCGCCCGAGGCCGCTGCTGAATGGCGCACCTGGCATACCGCCATGCTCACCGATCCGACGTTCCACCAGGCGCTGTCCAAGCGTCTGACTGAGCATCGCCTCGATCAATTCGCAAACCCCGCCAGACTTGCGCAGCGATTGAGCAACGACCTCACCGTGGACGCCGCGACGGAAGGCAAACTCGCCATCACTCTTGCGGGAAAGGATTCCGCTGAGATCACCACGGTGTTGGATGTGCTTGCCAGCACCCTGGCGATGGAATCCACGCGACAGGCCGCCACGCGAATCGACAACGCGCCCGCCGCCGTGAGCGGCGAGCGGCACGAGCAGGGTCGCGTGCGCTACGCGCAGTTGAACAGTGTCCCGATTCAAGATGACCGTGTGACCTACGCCACGGTCATCTTCGGCGCGTTGCTCACCACATGCTTGCTTCTGCTTGGCGTGACGTACGTGAAGCTGTCGAAGGTCAAGCGCGTGTTTGAACAAGGCGACGACATCATCGCGCTGTCCTGAAGCGTGCCCGCTGCTCCATTGGCAATCAGACGAGGCTCAGTTTCAGTCGTCCGAAGCCATGTCAGCCAAACCCTGGCCCAGCGACGACACATCTTCGCCCACGCCTTCGACGGTGTTGCACGCCACCAAAAACGCGCTGGCGGCCAGCACTGTCAACAGACCGAACACTCGAATGGCATCCCTTGCAGTCAACATTCAAACTCCTTCCTGATCCCGCCTTATCGCATCAGCCCTGCAGCGGAAATCACCGAAACCAAGGACCCGCGTTGCTCGCCTTGCGAGTCCGAGAAACATGGCCAAGCACTCACATTCGTCCTGCTTGGGGGTTTCTCTATACATTTTCGCCCGCCGATCGCTCGTGAGGCGATGGGAAACCGACGGACTCGCTCCTGAGCCCGCAGTGCGCCTTGCTGGGCGGCGCGGGCGCGATGTTCATATACTCTGACCTTTGCATAAGCGGGCCCGGGCGAATCAGCCAGACCCCTTCCGGGCAGGAGCGCGTTGCATGCGAGCGGTGGTGACCGGACAGATCGGCATGAACAAGAAGCAGTACCTTGAGGCCGTGGCGAAACTCGCCGGGCAGCGAGGTCGGCCGATCGAGGTCTTCAACGTCGGCGACATGATGTACGCCGAAGGCCGCGACATCCGCCCCGGCCGCATCCTCGACCTGCCGCTGAGCCGGCTGACCGCGCTGCGCCGCGCGGCGTTCAAGGACATCATCGCCGCCACCGCCCCCGTGGAAGAGCACCCCAACGTCATCATCAACACCCACGCCACGTTCCGGTGGCGGCACGGCTTGTTCAGTGCGATCGACTTCGACCAAATCCAGAAATTCAAGCCGCACATGCTCATCTGCCTGGTGGACAACATCGAGATCGTTCACCACCGGCTGCACGCTGAACATGAAATCGACGCGACGCTCAAGGATTGCATGGTCTGGCGCGAAGAGGAAATCCTCGCCACGGACCTGATGGCCCAGGCCACCGGTTGCCAGAATGACTTTTACGTGCTCAGCCGCGGGCGGCAGACCGACACGATTGAAACATGCGTGCGGCTGATTACCCGGCCGGACATGCGCAAGGTGTATCCAAGTTTTCCCATGAGCCACGTCGTGGACATGCCGGAAATTCTTGCGGAGATTGACCAGTTTCGCGCTGAACTGGCCAAGCACTTCATCGCGTTTGATCCGGGCGATGTGGATGAGAAACTGCTGCTGGAACGGGCGATCGCCGCATCGCGCGAAGGCAAGGATTGGCTGGATGTCGCGCCGCACAGTTTCGGCGGACGGGCCGACGCCAAGCCGATCCGTGTGTCTGTGCGCGAGGTGCTTGACATCGCCGGCGACATTGATGGCCAGATCTACATGCGCGATTTCAAACTCATCGACCAGGCCGACATGATCTGCTCATTGATTCCCGAACTGCCCGGCGGGACGCCCGGACTTTCCAGCGGCGTTGAGCGCGAACTGCAGCACGCCTGGGAACACACCAAGGAAGTGTACGTGGTGTGGAAACCGAAGAAGAATCCTTCGCCATTCATCACCGAGACGGCGACAAAGATTTTCCGCAGCGTGCCCGAGGCGCTGAGTTATTTTGAAAGCAAGGGCATGTTTCCCGAGCGCGATTTGTTCGGGAATTAGCGCCGATGCCTCGCTACAAGATCACGGTCGCCTACGACGGAACCAACTTTCACGGCTGGCAGAAACAGAAACGCGCGGATCCCTGCGATTTCCAAGAGGGAATCGAACCGCGAAGCCCGGGGATTGCAATTCCCGGGCTTCCCAGTTTGGAGGACGCGATCGACGCCGCACCTCTGCGCACCGTGCAAGGCGTCCTTGAGCGGGCGGTGCGCACGGTGGTGCGCGAACCGGTGAACGTTCTGGGCGCTTCGCGCACCGATGCGGGCGTGCACTCGCGCGGCCAGATCGCGGCGTTCACGTGCGAGGCTTTCATTCCCGTTGAAAAACTGCCGCGCGCGATTACCTCGCGCTTGCCTGAAGATGTGCAGGTGCTCAAGGCGGAGATCGTGCCGGATGACTTTGATCCCATTCGAGGCGCGATTGCCAAGGGCTACCGCTATCGCATCGCACACAGTTGCGCCCGACACCGCCGTCCCCTGTTCGGCCGGCAGTACATCACGCACACGGCGTATCGCCTTGATCCGGTTCGCATGAACGAAGCGGCCCGGCAATTGCTCGGCGAGCACGACTTCACAAGTTTCACGCGCATTCATCACGGCCGTGAGAGCACCGTGCGGACGGTGTATGAATGCAAGGTCGTGCAAACGCATCGCACGCGCTGTCAGATTGATGTCGCGGGCAATGGGTTTCTGTACAACATGGTCCGCATCATCGCGGGGACACTGGTGGAGGTCGGCCGAGGCGTGATGGAACCGGACACAATGCCGGCGGTGCTCGCCGCGCGCGATCGCGCCGCCGCGGGCCCGACGATGCCTCCACAGGGGTTGTGCCTCATGTGGATCCGGTATTGAATGAACCTGAACGACCCCCGCGCGGGCGCATCCCGCTTCAAGCGGGATGCGCCCGCATACACTGTGCCTGCTCATGCGCATCATGCACATCTCAACGCGCCTGATCCTTGGCGGTTCGCAGGAAAACACCGTGCTTTCCTGCGAAGGCCAGGTTCGTCGCGGCCATGATGTCGCGCTGGTCTTCGGCCCCATCTACGGTCCGGAAGGTTCGCTGCTTGAGCGCGCAACCAACTTCCGCACACCTGCGGGGCAGCGCATCGAAACTATTGAAACTCCCAACCTGGTGCGTGAAATCAATCCGTACAAGGATTGGCGTTGCTATCGCAATCTGCGCGCACTGATCCGCCGCTGGAGGCCGGACGTCGTGCACACGCATTCCTCCAAGGCGGGCATTCTCGGCCGGCTCGCCGCATGGAAGGAACGCGTGCCCTGCGTGATTCACACCATTCATGGGCCGCCGTTTCATCGCTACGAAAAGAAATGGCGCAACGCGATGTACATTCTCTCCGAGCGCATCGCAGCGAAGCGATGTCACGTCATCGCGTGCGTCGCGGACGCCATGCGCGAGCAGTTCCTCGCCGCGAAGATCGGCCGGCCCAAGCAGTATGTCACGGTGCACTCTGGAATGGAGGTCGAAGCCTTCATTCATCCGCCGCCAGAATGGAATCGCGACGCGGCTCGCCGGGAACTCGGCTTGACGGCGGACGATTTCGTCGCCGGCACCGTCGCGCGACTCGCCGAGCACAAAGGCCATGATGACCTGCTCGATGCGCTCTGGCCGCTGATGAACGACCGATCCAATCTCAAGCTCCTCTGGGTGGGCGACGGCTGGTGGCGTGAACGTCTCATGATTCGCGTGAAACTGCTGGGCCTTTCCGATCGCGTGATCACCACCGGCCTGGTCTCGCCCGAGCAGATTCCCAAGTTCATGCACGCGATGGATGTGCTCATCCATCCCAGTTACCGCGAGGGCCTGCCGCGCACCGTCACGCAGGCGCTGCTCAGCGGCGTGCCCGCCATCGCGTACGATGTGGATGGCACGGGCGAAGTGTGCATTGATGGAAAAACCGGTCAGTTGATCGAACCGGGTCATCTGAAATCGCTGCGGGAGGCGACGCGGTGGATGATGGATCATCCGCGTGAGCGCGCTGAAATGGCCCGCTGCGGCCGCGACATGTGTCGGGTGCGCTTCGCCGCAGAAACAATGGTCGAGCATCTTGATCGCATTTATGAACAGGTGTTGCGCGGCAGCGCGAATCGCGCCTGATTCACCAGGAACCTCGCATGGCGAACATACTTGTCGTCGGTCCGCATCCGGATGATCAGGAACTGGGCATGGGCGGCACGATCGCGCGTCTGGCCGAGCAGGGCCACCACGTGCTGCTGCTGGACATGACCAACGGCGAGCCCACGCCGCACGGCTCGCCTGAGGTGCGCGCCAGCGAGGCCGCCGCCGCCGCGAAAATCCTGGGCGTCAATCGCATCTGCATCAACCTGCCCAACAGAACGCTGACGCACTCGATCGAAGCGCGGCACAAGGTCGCCGGCGTCATTCGCCAGCACCAATCGCACATCCTGTTCGTGCCGTATTTTCACGATGCCCATCCGGATCACACTGCCACGACGCGAATCGTTGAGGATGCGCGATTCGACGCCAAATTGACCAAGATCGATCTGCCCGGCCAACCGATCTATCCCAAGTGGCTGTTTTATTACTACTGCACGCACCTGCGCATCGCGGCTGATCCCAATTTCGTCTTCGACATCACCGGATGTGAACAGCGCAAACGCGATGCGATCATTGCATATCACAGCCAGTTCGTCGTGCCGGAGAAGAACCGCGACGTGGTGAAGTGGATCGATGCGGCGAACGTGTATTTCGGCAGCCGCATCGGCACCGCGGCGGCGGAGCCGTTCTTCACACGCGAGCCGATTGGTTTGAAAGACCTCGCCAGCTTGACGTGAACGACATGGTGTCCTTTTGCCCATCGCCGGCGCAATAGCGTCCTGTGCAACCGCTTGCTATTTCGCAATTTGTACGAAATTTGAAATAGTTCAACGGCGAACCGGGCACGCCTCGTCATGCTGATGACGAGGGGGTGTCCGAGCACCACGCCTTTACGATTTCATCCCTCAATGCCCCGTGCTGCCAAAGCCCCCGCCGCCGCGCACCGTCTCATCAAGGTCCGTGACTTCCTCAAC
>CAMPIL010000015.1 GCA_946886375.1 uncultured Phycisphaerales bacterium | reverse complement strand
CCGCATACAAGGCGGCCCATCCGGGCGCGGACTCCGTTGAATTGGCAATCGGCCCGATTGCCGAGGCGCCCGCCGTGGAAGAGGAGCCGATCGTCGTCTGATGTATTGAATTTTTTCAAGAGACTTGTGCATTGTGAGTTTGACGTGTTATATTGGACCCAATGCCGCAAGGAAGCGGCCGGGCCAGGATGCCACCGTCAAGGAGATGACGACAGATGCCACGCACGAAGACCAAGAGCGACGCGGGTGCCAGAAACTTCGCTTCCCAATCGTGTCTGAAAGACATGCCGATTGAGGAAGTGTGGATGGAAGACAAGCAAACCGGAACGGAGGAGATCAGGAACTTCCTGATCGAGCGGTATCTCGACATCGTGCGATACACCGCCGAGCGCATGCACATGCGCCTGCCTTCGGAGGTGGATGTCGAGGACCTCATGTCCGCGGGCCTGTTCGGCCTGATGGACGCCATCGACGCCTTTGACCTCGAGCGCGGCGTGAAGTTCGAAACCTATTGCGCCCAGCGCATTCGTGGCGCAATTTTTGACGAACTGCGCGCCATGGACTGGGTGCCCAGGCTCGTCAGATCGCGCACCGCAAAGGTGGAAAAGGCGCGCAAGGGCCTGGAGATGGAACTCGGCCGCAAACCCACGGAGAAGGAAATCTGCGGCCGGCTCGACGTCAACAAGTCTGAATTCGAGAAACTCTCCAAGGACTCCAAGCCCGTGGGCATCGTGTCGCTGAACCGCAAGTGGTTCGAGACTGATTCCAACAAGGATGTCCGCGAGATCGATGTCATTCACGACAATCGCCAGGAAAACCCCCTGACGGAAGTGCAGCGCAAGGACCTCAAGGTGCTCATCACCAAGGGGCTGTCGCGGGCCGAGCGGCTGATCGTCGTGCTGTACTACTACGAAGAAATGACGATGAAAGAAATCGGCATGACGCTGGACCTCTCGGAATCGCGCGTCAGCCAGATGCACAGTTCCATCCTGCTGCGCTTGAAGGCGCAGATGCAGCACCGCACCAAGGAACTGTAACGCAACAATCAGAGACCACGTTCCTTCGCCGTGCTCGATAACAGCGCGGCGTTTTTCTGCGCACATTGTGCGCATGCCCCTCGATTGAACCGAGCGGCAGTGGCGATAACGCGTGCGGAGGACAACGGTCGACGGTGAATCTCTGCCGGTCGTGTGCGGCAGCAGAGGCTGAATCTCCCGACTATTCGACGTTGCGGACTGGATGGCCCGGTCCAACGAGCCGATGACTGCGATGAACGAGATTGCAGGCGGCGGTGATTCTGTTCTTGGAACAACCGATTGTGAGGCAACGTGAGTGAGGGTGTCAACGTGAATCAGACCAGCGGACTCACTGTTCGGCAGCACGAGCGCGAAGGCATCGAAGTGCCGATCGAATTCGTGGTGTGCGAGGCGCACGCCACGCAGGTGCGATTCAGCCCGTCTTCGGGCGCGCTCACGCCGCACGTCATCCGCGGCGAGGCGATCGACATCAGTTCCGGCGGCATGGGGTTGCGGTCACGGCAGTTCGTGCCGCGCATGTGCGAAGGCACGGTGCGCGTGTTCGCGGTCGTTCCGGACAGCAAGAATGCCGATGGATCGCCCGTGCTCGAACTGATGTTCGAGCAAATGGTCAAGGTGCGTCGCGTGACGCTCGTCGGCCGCGAGCCGGTGTATTCGCTGGGCGTGGCGTTCATCAACCATTCCGAAGACCTGGACCGGCGCATCACCACGCTCTTTGACCGCATTCAGGACGGCGGGCGACGCGCCATGTCCGCAGGCGTGGGAGGCAACCGTGCGTAACCAGGATGTGTTTTTGGAGCGAGCCCTCATTGAGGACGGCTTGGTCAACGACAAGCAGATCGCTGATGCGCGGCGATACGCCGTTGAGAACGAAGTGGACCTCATCGACGCGCTGGTGAAAACCAAGGCGCTCGACGGGTGCGAAATCGCTTTGACTCGTGCGACGATGTGCGAGTCGCCGTTTGTTCCGGTTTCCGACTACGAGCCCTGCTACGCGAACACGCACATTCTGCCGCGGTCGATCGCGGAGCGGTACTGCGCGTTTCCCTTGTTCATGGTCGATGGCGTGCTGACGCTGGCGATGGACGACCCGCTGAACCTCGACGCCACCGACCAGATTCGCCAGATTGTCAAATGCGAAGTTGACGCCGTGCTGGCGGAGCGCGATCCGCTTCTGGCGCTGATCGCCAGAACGTACAGTTTGACCAGCGGTCACAGCGAAACGGCGCGCAGGGACTCTGCCGGCGGGGAGGAAGAGCACGCCGAGGAGAGCCAGCCGATCGTCGCGGCCGTGAACCAGATGCTCGCCGACGCGGCGAGCCAGCAGGCCAGCGATATTCACATCAACCCCGATGAGCACACTCTGCACCTGCGCTACCGCGTGGACGGCGTGTTGCAGGTGAAGCAGGGGCCGCCGCTTCAGATGCATCCAGCCATTGTTCAGCGCCTGAAGGTCATGGCCAACCTCGACCTCACTCAGACTCGGCGCCCGCAGGACGGCAAATTCCGATTCACGCACGAATCCAAGGTCATTGACGTTCGCCTTTCAACCATGCCGACGGTGTGTGGCGAAAACGTCGTCATGCGACTTTTGGCGCACACGCAGGAAATCCGCGACTTTCCGAACCTGGGAATTCCCGCCGCCATTGTCGAAGAACTGCATGGTCTGCTTGATCAGCCTTATGGCATGATTCTCGTCACCGGTCCCACGGGATCGGGCAAGACCACCACGCTCTACACGGCGCTGAGCAAGTTGAACGTGCCTTCCAGCAACCTGATGACCATTGAGGACCCGGTTGAAATCCGGTTGCCGTACGTGCGGCAAATCCAGGTTCATCCTGAGATTGGCCTGACGTTTGCCTCGGCGCTCCGATCGGTGCTGCGGCAGGACCCAGACGTGGTGCTGGTCGGCGAAATCCGCGACGGCGAAACCGCCACGATTGCGCTTCAGGCGGCGTTGACGGGTCACCTTGTGCTGTCGACGGTGCACACCAACGACGCGGTTGGAGCGATCGCGCGACTGCGCGATTTCGGCCTCCCGTCGTTCGTGATCAACTCGGCGGTTCTGGGCGTTCTGGCGCAGCGATTGGTGCGCCGGGTCTGCTCGCACTGCGCTGGACCGGATCCGATCGATGAACTCACGCGCCATCGTTTCGGCTTGAGCGACAAGGTTGATGGATTCATCAAGGGCAAAGGATGCAGCCGCTGCGCGCAAACGGGCTACCGCGGCCGCGTGGGCTTGTATGAACTGCTTTCGTTTACGACTCCGGTCAAGGCCCTGGTGGAACAGGGCGGCTCAGTCGATCGCGTGCGCGAACTGGCGGCGAGCCGCGGCATGCGCCAGATGTGGCAGGATGGCGTCGAGAAGGCAAGGCTTGGCCTGACGACCTTGGAAGAGGTCGCCGCCGCCGCGTCCATCGTTCAAATCGACGACAGCATTGCTGATGCAAGGAAGGCTGCATGACTCAATTCGCATTCCAGTATCAAGCGATCGATCGCACCGGCACACGAATCAAGGGTGTGCTGCGGGCCGAGAACCAGAGCGAGGCGTACCGGCAAGTCCGCGCCGCGGGCATGCAGCCGCTGCGCATTTCCTCGGTGCGGTCACGTTCCGGCCGGCGCAAGAAGATCACGCTCAAGGACATTTCGCACCTGACTTACCAGTTCGCGGTGCTCATGGAAGCGCGCATCGCGATCGTCGATGGGTTCCGTTCCATCGCAGAGCAGGAAAACAACTCGCGTCTGCGCGCCGTCATCATGGAGGTCGCCAAGCACATCGAGGCGGGCAACTCGATCACCACGGCCCTGTCGCCACACCGCGAAGTCTTTGGCGATATGTACATCGAAATGGTGCGTTCGGCCGAGGCGACGGGCAACATGACGTCCATGCTTGGCAGCCTGGCGGAAATGCTCGACCGCCAGTACGAGATGAACAAGAACATCAAGGGCGCCTTGATGTACCCCGCGTGCGTCATTGGCGCGCTGACGCTTGCCGTCACGTTCCTGACCATGTTCGTGGTTCCCAAGTTCGCCACGATGTTCGCATCGCGCGGCGTCGAACTGCCGATTCCTACCCAGATTCTGATCGGGTTGAGCGATGTGCTGCGTGGATACTGGTATGTGATTATCGGCGGGCTGTTCGGCGGCGCGATATTGCTGAAGCGCGCCTGCCGCAAACCCGCGACGCGGCGCAAGTTGGACACGTGGCTGCATTCGGTCCCGTTCCTGCGTGATGTGCTTCGCGGATTGGCGATCAGCCGCTTCGCGCACGTTCTCGGACTGTCGCTGCGCAGCGGCGTGAGCATGCTGGAGGCCCTGGAAATGGCCGGGGCGGCCTCAGGACGGCCCTTGATGATTGCTGACACAGAAAAAATGCGGGGCCAAGTAAACCAGGGCGGCAAGTTGTCCGATGTCCTTCTGACCTGCACGTATCTGCCGCCGTTCACCAAACGGATGCTCAGTGCGGGCGAGGAAGCAGCCGAATTGCCAAAGATGTGTTCCATCGTGGCACGGCATTACGACCGCGAAGTCGCACACCTGGCCAAGAACGTCGCCACGGTCGTGGAACCGATTCTGATCGTGGGCCTGGCAGGGATTGTGCTTGTGATTGCGTTGGCCATCTTCTTACCGATGTGGAACATGGCGGCGCTGATTGGATGAAAGATTCCAGGACACACCTGGGTAAGCGGGGCCGGCTGTTCCGGTTCCGGCGCGAAGGTTTGAGTTCACTACTGTGGGCACTCATTGAGAAGGAAGCAATCAACATGAACCGTACTGCACCAATGATTCGTAAAGGTTTCACACTGATCGAACTGATCGCCGTGGTCGTCATCCTGGCGATTCTCGCGGGCGTGGCGCTGCCGAAGTACTTCGACTACGCCGCGCAGTCCAAGGCTTCGGCCTGCAAGGGCGTGCTCGGTGGCGTGCGGGCCGGCGTTGCGAACTTCTACTCCAACGCCGCGATCTCCGGCACCGCCGCGTATCCGACCCTCGCGCAATTGCAGACCGTCGGCACGGTGATGCAGGACCAGCTGCCTGAGAACCCCTACAACAACTCGGCGACCATCGCCGCCGCAGTCTGGGCTGCCACTCCGCCCGTCAGCGGCGCCAACGGCTGGAACTACGACGCCGCCGCCGGCAAGTTCTGGGCGAATTCGAACACCATCAGTGAGAACACTTGGTGATTCAGGCCATTCGCTCCAGCCCAGGTTGTGATCATCATCCCCGCCGGTCGCGCAAGCGACCGGCGGGATTTACGCTGATCGAACTTGTGGCCATCATCGTCCTCGTAGGAATCATGGCGGGTGTCGCGCTGCCCTCGCTCAGCAATCTGGCTGGCACACGATCGGGCGCGGCCGGCAAGCAATTGCTTCGCGACCTGACGTTTGCACAGCAGCGGGCGCTCACCACCGGAACCGTCAGTTGGGTAGTGTTCAACACCGGCGCGGGGACCTGGTCAATCCTGGCGGAAAACCCTGCCAGCCCCGGACGGGCCGGAGCCACGGTCATTACCGACATGGCGACTGGCAAACCGTTTGTTACGACCGTGGGCGTGAATGAGTATGTGGGTGTGAGCATGACGGCGTGCAATTTCGACGGCGCAACAGAGGTGGGTTTCAACTGGCTTGGCAAGCCGTTGAACAGCACCGGCGCCGCTCTGGCGGCACAAGGATCGGTGACGTTGTCCGCCGGCAACCGGGTCACGGTGGAAGCGGTCACCGGATGCATCCGTTACGTGCCGTGATCCGCAATAGCCGCATGGTCGGAGTGTTGCTCAATGAAAAGATCTCCACGACACCGCCGAGGCTTCACCCTGATCGAATCGATCGGAGCGCTGGTCATTCTGACCGTCGCGATTCCGCCGATGCTGTGGTCCATTCGCCAGGCGCACATTCAGCGCGTGAATCCGATGAAGGCGTCCAAGGCCCGCTGGCTGGCGACGGAGAAGTTGGAAGACATCATCGCCGACAGCAACAGCACGACGCGCGGCTGGACCTACGTTGCCTCTGGAAATTATGCCACCGAAAACCCGGTTTCCGGTTACGTGGGGTTCACTCGTACAGTCGCCATTTCCGAAACCGCCGCGGACCTGGTGACCGCAGGCACTGGCTACAAGCGCATTACCGTCACCGTCAACTGGACCGATGCGACGGGCACATCGCGTTCGACATCCGTCGCAACCATCACGACTGAATATTGATGAATGCTCGCGTCTTGACATCTCGTGCAGGGCGGTCGCCTCGCGCAAGCAGGCGCCCCGGGTTCACTTTGGTGGAAGTCATCGCCACCATCGCGATCATTTCCGTCATCGGCTCCATTGCATCCCGCACGATCATCACCGCGTTGAACGGGTACACCACCAGCGCAACGCGGGCGCAACTGCATTCGGAACTTTCCATCGCGATGGACCGCATTGATCGCGAATTGAAGCGGATTCCGCAGAAGGCAAGTTACGGCAGCATTGCGCCCAACATCACCTCAGTCACAGGGACTTCGATCGCCTGGAACGGCAACTACAGCCTCTCGTTGTCGGGAACGCAATTGCAGATGGTTGACAACGGCGCCGCGACGACAGTCCTGCTGGACAACGTGACGTCGTTCTCCATCCAGGCGTACAACGAGAGCAACACCGCCCTGAGCGCAACGCTCAGCGGCACGGCTTGCGATCCGATTCGCAGGGTCGTGGTGCAAATCACCATTCAACGCAGCGGGATCACCGAGACGCTTCGAACCAAGGTCTTTCTTCGAGGCACCATGAGAGGAGCATCGACATGAGCCGCAGGACACATTGCCGTCAACGCCGTGGCGCGGCTGTTGTCGCCATGGTCATCACGCTTCTGCTGCTGGGGCTGATCATGATCGGGATGGTGGTCGGCGGCGCGCGCGATCAGGACCTGACCGCGCAGCGGATGAACACCGTTCGCGCGTTCTACGCCACCGAAGCCGGAATGAACATGGCCGTCCGCGAAGTGATGATGAACCTGGATTACGACGGCGACGGCGCGATTGGATCAATTTCCAACGACGGCAATGCCGCGAATAATCCCGCGTTTGGAACCGCGCAGGTGTATGTCACCACCTCCACACCGACGCCCGGCCAGCGCATGCTGACCAGTTTCGGCAGTTCCGCCAACACCGTTCGCAGCGCCAGTTCAACGCTGAATGACGCGAACGGATTCTTCGGCTTCGGCACGCCGTTTGGGTCTGAACAGCAGAGCGTTCCAGGCAAGCAGATCGCCACCAAAGTGACGTTGCAGCAGGCCGTCACCGTGCTGAGCCTGTCGGCTTACGTGAATGGGCCATCGCCAAAAATGGCGCGGTACGCGCTCTATACGGATTCAGCAGGCGAACCGAATTCGCTTCTGACACAGAGTTACGCGGAGCCCGTGGGCGGTGACTCAGCCCATTTCCACTGGGTCACGCTGTACGTCCCCTCCATCAGCCTTTCGCCCGGAGATTATTGGATGGGTCTGGCGTTTGAGAATACGTCAATGGAATACGCGTTCGATTCCGTCGGCGGGCAGACGCGGTACAACAACAACGACGCAGTCGCAAACGGCTTCAACAATCCGTGGGGATCATCGAGCGCTTCGAGCACCCGCCGCATCAACATTTATGCCACTGCCGCCACCGAAACGACAGGCATGATCAATTTCTCGGGCATCGCCGACTACGACAATACGGATCCAAATGCGCTGGGCAAGTTTCGCGACCTGACCAACGCTGCCAAGATCGTCAATGGCAACGACATCAGTTCCAATGCGACGCATTACGCGGCCCTGAACTTCACCGCCGCCAGCGGACTGGTCTCCAATTGCGTGACGGTGTACGACACGACGCCGTCGGTCAATTCCCAGTCCAACTTCGAAAACAGTGTTCGCGTCTTCGCCGACGTGCTCGTGACCGGCACCAGCAGCAGCCGCTTCGTCGGCCTGGCGGCGCTGGTGAACGAGGTGACCGGGCAGGACGGGCTGGCGCTGGTTCTGGAAGACAACGGCAACAGCGACAAACTGCGCATCTTCCGCCTGCCGCAGAGTGGCGACATCACCGGCGCCGCCGCGCTGAGTTCCACGAGCAACTTCAACAACATCACGCAGAACAACTGGTATCGATTGGTCATGGACGTCATGATTCTCGGGTCCAACGTCCAGATTGATGGTCGGGTGTACAGCCACGCAACGGCAACCAATCCGAACAGCACGGTGAATACCACGCCGCTGGCGACAATCTCCTACACCAGCACCCTGGCCTCGCTGACTGGCCTGCAAACCACAGGCGAGGTCGGCATCTGCTTCGACACGACCGACGTCGCCAGCCGAGCGAGCGTGACGAACTTCGAAATCGACTCGGGCATCGGCACGACCACGTCCTCCACTCTGGTGAACTGGACCGAGCAGAGCCCATATTGATCGCTGCGCCGATTCCGGATTCGCTGCATCATCAATGATTCCTGAAATGAAAACCGCCCGCCTTCAATGTGAAGGCGGGCGGCTTTGTCAATCGAAGCTGAATGCACTGAGTGAATCAGCGCTCCTTGCCGACAGCAGTGGCGCTGGCACCGGGCTGGCGGGTGAGGGCGATTTCCATCATCTTGAATTCCTTGCCGGACTTCGGATCGGTCATGAACATTTCCAAAGTCTGAGTGTCCTTGCCGGTGTGCGTGTGGACCTCGCGCATGGTGGTGGGTTTCTTGTTGACGGGGCAGGTGTAGGCGTAGGTCCATGTCAGGGTTTTGCCGTCGGAGGACATTTCACCGGTGCCGTTCATGATGCCCGTACCGCAGTTGTCAACCCACGTGGCCTGGAACTTCTTCGAGGCGTTGTCAAAGCCATAGATGCCGAAGCCGTTGAACGGCCCCATGCCCGGCATGTCGCCTGTGGTTTCACACTTGATGAAGCGTCCGTCCATGAACGGGGTAATGGTGGAGGTGCAGGTGCTCTTCATCGGCTCGGTATCGGGAGCCATCCACATGCTGGTCTTGCCGTGCCACACGCCGGTACTTTCGGCGAGTTTCGCGTGCTCCGGGCCGGGGGTTGCAGCGACCATGCATGCCTGCATGTCGGCTTCGGTCCAGCCTTCGGGGAGTTGCATTTCTGGCGGCGCAGCGTGCGAGGGCTGAGCCGACGGAGCAGCGGGGGTCTTGGGCTTTGGCGCGTCCTTGGAGTTCTGAGCCAGAGCAATGGATGTGGTGATGGCAGCAATGCCAACGACAGCGAAACAAATCTTGCACTTCATCGTTTTTCTCCTGATTGCAATTGTGATGGGCCGGATCGATGGGCCCAGATCATCGGCGTAGGGCGGGAGCAGGCATGATAAACTGTTCATCCAGCAGTTGTCCATCCCTGCGGGATGAGCTCAAAAACAGGATGTTTCCAATTGTGCAGCGGCCCTGCACGCGCAAAAACAGCGCCGGATTCGATCCGACGCCACTGACTATTCGTAGAATGTTCGCCGCCGCCGATGTTCTTGCACCGGAAAACCGTGATTCGTCTTTCGCTGGCCCTGTGTTTGGGTATTGCGCTGGGGTTGCGATGCGCATCGACGGGGCAGGGCGTGCCAGTGGAACCTGCCGCTGCCACTCAGCCTAGCCGCGAATGGCCGGGACTTGAAGATCGCCAGCCGCGCGATCTGCCTGGGCTGCACAATGTCGTTGCCTTTCATGACAATTATTTCTCCGGAAGTGCGCCGGATGGTGATGAGGGTTTTGCCACGCTTGCCGCAGCAGGCGTGAAGACGATCATCAGCGTGGACGGAGCGGAGCCGGATGTCGCCGTGGCCAAAGCGCACGGCATTCGATACATTCACTTGCCCATCGGCTACAACGGGTTCGATGAGCAGCGACGCTTGCAATTGACGCGCGCCACGCGCGATGCAATGGACTCGGGCCCGGTATACATCCATTGTCATCACGGCAAACATCGCAGCGCTGGCGCGGCCGGCGCGGTTGCAGTCAGCCTGGGTTGGCTTTCGCCTCTGGAGGCTGTCAGCCGCATGCACGTCTCAGGCACAGCGCCGCAGTACAAGGGTTTGTTCGATTGTGCTTCGAACGCGATTCGGGTCGAGAATCGCGTCATCGACGATGTTCCGGCAGACTTTCCGGATGTCTCGCGGCCGGCGACATTCATCAAGGCGATGCTTGAAATTGATGAGATTCACGACCACCTTGCAAGCGTTCAAGGGGCTGGATGGAAACCGCCGCAGGACCACCCGGACCTCGTGCCCGCCGCCGAGGCCGGCCGCATGGCGGATTTGTTGCGGGTGCTTGAGCGAGGCGATCGTGCTGCGGAATCCAAGGACCTTGCAGCGATGATTGCCGAGACCAAAAAGCAGGCGCAATCATTGGAAGACATGATTCTGGCCGGTGAGACTGACAGCGGCAAACTCTCGGCCCAGTTGGGGCGCATCACCGCCTCGTGCAAGGATTGCCACGCCCGCCATCGCGATTAGCTGACCTGACGCAGCGTGGCTCAAGGCCTCGAGCCGCGCGCTACCGCCGCGATGGTGAGCCGAGCATCTGCTTCATCACGCCGTCGAGTTCGATGAGCGCCTTGGAGCAATCGCCGGTGAACGAACTGCCATGCATCGTCGCAAGTGTGCGCGGCTGGAGCGCGGCGAGGCCTTCCAGCAGCGGACGCGTGTTCGCTGTGTAGGGCATGTAATCCATCAAAGGACCGGCCTGGAAACCCGCAAGCGAATCGCGCGTGCGCCCCAGAATGTCGGATTCCGTCAGTGGCTCCACGTCGCCGTTGTGAGTGAATAGATCGGAGCAGAAGAGGACTTGCTGCGTCTGCTCAAAAAGCACGCCTGCGTCCCAGCCATGCGGCAGATGCGGCGTCGGGCGATATCGAAAGTGCAGTCTGCCTGTGCTGAACGTCTCATCCGCATTGAGGGCTCGCGGCGGGCGGTCGGCAAAATCGGTGAGGTTCACGAGCGAGCCGACCACGCCCGACACAGCCTGTGCATGCGGCGCAACTTTGAGCCAATCATTCAAAGAGCCGCATTCATCCACCTCAAAGTGGCTGAACCCGATCCAGCGTAGCGTCGCCGGGTCGATCACGCGTTTCACCGCTTCGAGCACTTCCGGAAACATGCGGCGCATGCCCGTGTGGTAGAGCAGCGGTTCGTCATCAATCACAAGAAAATGATTGAACTGCAGGTTGATCTCGCGGAACATGATGCTGATGCGATGGATGCCTGGGGATATTTCGGTGATCAATGCCATGTCGGTCCCTTTCAAGAAAGCCCAACCAGCGTACAGCCCGCGCAGGCGGTTGCCCAGTGTGAGCGCTTATCCCAATCGTGCCCATCAGCGTGGTCACTTCGGCTGCTTCCCCGGTAACGTGCCCATCGGCTTAGCGATGCACATTGACCGCCTGCATACGCCTCCTTGAGAAGCAATCAGAAGACACGCAATGAGAAGCAATTTGTGATATAGCGAGCGTGCGCGAGCATATTGCGTCGTTCATGCCTCGCTCGCTCGGGGTTGCCCGATGGTTGGCTCAGCTGCCATTTAGGGTTGATTGATTGTCTCCAGTCGACGCGTCAGTCCTTAGCGTGTTGTGTTCCGGGCAGCCAAGTCAACGCCGGCGCATCGAACAGAGGGAGTTCAACAATGAGAGCCGTATGCTGGGAAGGCCGGGCGGATGTACGCGTGGAGAGCGTGGACGATCCGCAAATTCAAGACCCGCGCGACGTCATCGTTCGCATCACCTCCACCGCAATCTGCGGATCGGATCTGCATCTGTACGACTACTTCATTCCGTTCATAAAGCCCGGCGACGTCCTTGGTCACGAGCCAATGGGATATGTCGAGGAAGTAGGAAGTCAGGTGAGGAAATTTCGCAAAGGCGATCGGGTCGTCGTTCCCTTCACCGTCTCTTGCGGTGAGTGCTGGTTCTGTCAGCGGCAACTTTATTCCTGTTGCGACAACACCAACCCCTACAAGGAACTGGCAGAGAAAATGCTCGGTCACTCCCCAGGAGGATTCCTCGGCTATTCGCGCATGCTCGGGGTTTTTCCCGGAGGCCAGGCAGAGTACATGCGGGTGCCCCATGCCGATGTCGGCTGCTTGAAAATTGAATCTGACCTTGAGGATGAGCAAGTGCTCTTCCTTTCCGATGCTTTTCCCACCGGATACATGGCAGCGGAGAACGCGCAGATCGAACCCGGCGATTTCGTGGCCATCTGGGGCTGCGGACCCGTTGGGCAGTTCAGCATCCAAAGCGCGTGGATGCTTGGCGCGGGCCGCGTGGTCGCCATCGATTGCGTCCCAGAGCGGCTCGCAATGGCTCGCAACCAGGGTCAGGCCGAGACCATCAACTTCTTGGAGGAGAGCGTCTACGGCCGGCTTCAGCAGATGACCGATGAACGCGGCCCTGACCGGTGCATCGACGCCGTCGGCGCCGAGGCGCACGGCTTCGGGGCGATCGACGCAGTCTACGACAACATCAAATCCAAATTGATGATGACCACGGATCGTGCCCATGTCCTGCGCGAGGCGATTTACTGCTGCCGCAAGGCAGGCACGGTCTCGGTTCCAGGCGTGTATGCCGGCTTCCCCGACAAGATTCCCATGAGCTCGGTGGTGAACAAGGGTTTGACCATCAAGAGCGGCCAAACTCACGTGCCCAAGTACCACCACATGCTTTTGGAACATATTGAAAACGGCGACATCGACCCGTCATTCATCACGACACACCGCGTGCCGCTGGAAGAAGCCCCCGAAGCCTACCGGGCGTTCCGAGACAAAGAAGATGGATGCATCAAAGTGGTGCTCAAACCATGACACGCTCCGTGACACGCTGCACATCGATAGCCCAAGCGAGCCCTTCGCTGATTCAGAGGTGAACCCACAATGAGAGATGAAAGCACCGCCACCAACAGACGCGCGACCGGAGCAAGGAGGTTTCAATCCGAATTCTTCAACGATGATCGATCAAGTGCTGGAGTCTCTCGCCTTGGCCAGGGCATGCACCAAGGCTTCCCACCTGCGACAGCGCCCGTTCGACCGGTGCGAGCCGCGCCGGCATGCTTTGGCGCGGCGGGTCTCTCCGCGGGCGAGCAGTTTCGCATGAAGTCGACCGTCACGCTGCGCAAGGGCCCGCTCCTCTCCCGCAGGAGACTTCCTAATGACGGAGTCGTCAGCGATTACGATGCTCCGGCGGACAAACTTGCCCGCGGTCTCGCCTGGTTCAGCATTGCGCTTGGCCTGACCGAACTTTTCGCGGCACGATCGCTCGCAGAGCGGCTCGGGATGCGCGACAAAAGCAGCCTGATTCGCGCGTACGGCGTCCGGGAAATCGGCCATGGAGTGGGCATCCTCTCACGCGACCGACTCAAGGAGCGCGGCATGATGGTGTGGACGCGCGTCGCAGGCGACGTGCTGGACCTATTGACGCTCGCGCCTGGACTCGATCACAACAACCCCAAGCGTGATAACGTCGTCAAGGCGATGGTCGCCGTCCTCGGCGTCACCGCGCTGGATGTCTTCTGTGCAGCACGCCTCAGCCGCGTAGGCACCGAACTAAGACACTGATGAATGGACGCTGCGCTTGCTTTGCGCTCGACCTCCGTTGGCCCTCATGAACTCGGATGAACTCGCTTGCGCAGCAAGTTCACTGACAAGGAGTCGGCGGTCGAACCCGCAAAAGCGCCATCCGCCGCCAACGTCCCCATCCCGATGATCGCCGCATCCCAACGTCCCTGCGGAAGTTCGGTCCTTGATCCTTTAGCGATGGCCGCCTCGGCCGCCTCCTCCTCCCCGAGGCATACTCGGTCGGGCCGACGGGGCGTGGATCGGAGCTGCCGGCCGGGCCGCTGGCCGGGCTACCGGGGCAACGGCGTGCCTCGGCGCCGCGAAGTTCCTGCTTTGCGGCATCGCTGCGCGAGGCGGCGCGACTGTGTGAAACGAGTTCATTGCCCCAAAGCTCCGCATCGACGGCTGCCTGCGCTGCGGCACCGAAGTGCGAGGGCTGATCTGCGGACCGCGCGTGCGATCGAATTGCCCGGTGGCTCCTCGTCGGCCGATGGTTCCTTGTCGATCGAACCGGCCAAAATCACCATCAAAGCGGCGGGACCTGAAATCACTGCGGCCAAAGTGATCAACTCGTCCGGTGATTCGTTGTAGATCAAAGTCATGATCGAACCGGCCACGGTCATGATCAAAATGGTGGAATCGGAAATCATCGTCGTGGAAGTGACGACCAGAGAATCCAAGCCGAAAGAAGAAGACATCGGGATCAACAAAGAACACGCTCGGCCACCAGGGGCTCACAACGATTGGCGATGGCCCGAAGTCGTACGGGTCCGTGTAGATCACATTCGTGTTCACGTAGGCGTTCACGTATGGAGACGAAGACAGATCATCGCCTGACGTTGGTTCAACGTACGTATCGGACGTTGTTGGATATCCCGATTGGTCCGGTGCTTCTGAGATTGAACCGGCCGGCGCTGATCGGAAGCTCTCCAAGGCTTCTTGGTACGCGTCTGTGAATGCGCTGTCATTTCCAAGGCTCGACTTGAGTGAGGCAACAGCACTCTTCAACGAATCCGGCACTTGCGCTTGGTCGGCTTGCGAGTCGTACCAGGCCGTCAATTGGCCGGCAGTGCGCTGGATAAATTCATCATCAGGCGCCAGTTTCACGGCTTGCACGATTTCGGCCAGGGCCGCAGGCGACTGGCCGCGACGAGCGTCCATGTATGCCACGACGCCCCATGCCAAGCCGTCATTGCTGTCACGCGACACCAACATGCGGGCCTGCGACTCGGCCATCTCCGGCAGGCCAAATTCAGTCATTCTTTGAACGTAGGCTGTCTGCACCGGCGTCGCGTCTGGACACATGCGGCACGCTTCGGCATAGGCCTCGACCGCAGCTGAGGGATCCGTGGCGTTCATGATGGACTGTGCGAATGGATGAAGGCCAGACGACTGAGTCGACTGATCGTCACGCAAAGCCGGCGCAGGCGTCGATGGCTCAACAGATTGATCGGATTGTTGGACTGTTCGGGCCGTCACAGGCATGCCAGCCACGAGCATGCCAAGCGGCGCCGCAAGCAGGATCATGTTGAAGCGGTTTTTCATGAACGCACCTTTGCAGCGAACGCTGCGGTAAATGTTGCCGTGTCCGGAGTTAGCTATAGGTGCAAAATCCTGCAACATGCATTAGGAGATTGGTGAGTTTTGCGCGCGGCTCAGCCATCTTGAGTTCGATTAACAGTCCGAGCTCAACGGCCGTGCGCGGACGAGCTGAGCATCCGCTCAAATCGCAGCCGAGCCTCGTCGAGCAATCGCATCTCGCTCAACCGCGATCGCGAATTTGCGCCACTTGAGCGCAATTGCAGTTAATGAAATGCGCTCATAAAATGAAAGGTCACCGCGATCTGCTGCGAGAGCGAGTCAACCTTCAGCACAGTCAGGGTGACTGGAGGTAGGTCAGTGAGGGATTTGTGCATGAACCGGCGTCCGTTCTTCGATCCATGATCGAATCTTGCGGCCGATCTCATCGCGAACGTGGCGGAAGACTTTCATTTTTTCTTCGCGCGTCCCGTCCTTCGCAGCCGGATCGTCGAAGAACCAGTGAAGGCGTTCTCTTGCACCGGGCCAAATTCGCGGACAGGTCTCGGCGGCTTTGTCGCAGACGATGATCAGAGAGTAGACGGGCCACTTGCCGAGCAGAGCGGTGATGCCCTTGGCCTTCTGATCGGAAATGTCGATGCCAACCTCGGCCATCGCTTCGACCGCGAGCGGGTTCAGCGTGCCGGGCTCGACACCCGCGCTCGCGACTTCGTATCGATCGCCAGCGAGATGCCGAAGCCAGCCCTCAGCCATCTGGCTTCGAGCGGAGTTGTGTGTGCAGACAAAGAGAACGCCGTTGTTGAGTCCCATGATTCGATCCTCCGAGCGAACAGTTCAGGTGCAACAGTCTGGGCCGCAGCATCCCGCGCCCGTCTTCCGCGCAGCGATGTCGAGGCTGGTGATGTAGTCGCTGACTTTTGATCCCGCGGGCAGGCTGGCGATGATGCTGCGATAGAGCGGGTCCTGCGCATCGGTGAGCGAATCGATGTACTGGCCCTTGGGCGTGAGGACGATGTCGACCAGTCCCGCGCTCGTCGCCATCGCGCGCGTTTCTTCCACGAGCACCGCACCGGCCACGCACCCGATGAGGGCTTCGACGCTGCGAAGAACCGCATCGGGCAAGGGGCGAACCAGCGCGAGATCGGACACGGCAACGCGCCCACCGGGTTTGAGGACGCGCACGATTTCCTTCCACACCTGCGGCTTGTCGGGCGAGAGATTCAGCACGCAGTTGGAGATCACAACATCGACGCTGGCATCGGCCACGGGAAGATGCTCGATCTCTCCCATGCGGAATTCAACATTGTTCAAGCCGGACTGCTTGCGGTATTCATCGATGTTGCGTCGAGCTTTGCTGAGCATGTCGGCGGTCATGTCCACGCCAATGACTCTGCCGGTTGCGCCGACTTTGGGACCTGCGATGAAGCAGTCGAATCCGCCGCCTGAGCCGAGATCGAGGACAACTTCGCCGGATTTGAGGGACGCGATGGCGGTCGGGTTGCCGCAGGAAAGGCCCATGTTCGCGCCATCGGGCGTGAGCGCGAGGTCTTCGGATGAATAGCCGATGGCGGCGGCGAGTTGATGCGGTTCGAGGGAGACGGGCCCGCAACATCCGCCGCCATTTGATGAAGTTCCGCAACATCCGCTGCTGGAAGCATTGTCGCGCGCAATGCGGCCGTAACCTTCTCTGACTTGATCTCTGACAGTATTGGCAGTGGTCATGGTTTTTTCCTTCTGGGCAGTCAGCACTTACTTTGGCAAGACGATCCATCAGGGCAGCAGTTGGCGATCGCATCCGCAAGCGAGCGGAACACGCGTTCCAAATGCTCATATCGAACCTGGTAGAACGTGGTGCGGCCGTCCTTGCGTGAATCGAGCACGCCGGCATCAGCCATCATTGACAGATGGCGAGACACGACGGAGAAATCCACGGAACAGCACTCCGCAACCTCGGTGACGGAGCACATTCGGCCGCATTTGGCCAGGCAAGCCAGCAGCTTGAGGCGGGTTGGATCGCTCAGGGCCTTGAACAGGTTGGCGTCAAGCGCCTTGTCAAGCGGACCTTCTCGTTTGCCGGCTTGCTTTGGCGTTGTCGGGCGATGTTTGGTTACTTGCGTCACAATGCAAGTATAAATTCGTCCTGATGCGTTGTCAAGAACCGCGTTGACGGGTTGAATGTCCTGAGAACGCGGAAAAGTGCAAACCCTCAGAAACCCCCGTGCGAAGAGCCCTGCCTAGACAGGGCTCTTTGCGAGTCGAGGCGATAGGACTCCAGTTGAACTTTCTCTGGGTCCTGCGCTGACATCAACGGCTGCGATTTTGTGCGACTGGTTGAAGCACTGTCGCCCGTACGGGGACGAGCAACCCCAAGCACATGCTCGACAACATCAGCGGCGGCATCGGCCGCCAGCCGGACGAAGCAACACGCAAGCGCATGGCGGAACTGGTCGACTCGTGGCCGCCACCGCCGCAGCCTGGACGCGCGGCCGGAGGCGGCTAGGAGTGCTTTGAAGCCCTGATGCCTTCGATGCCTTTTTTCCATTGCCCGTTTCCATTGCCCG
Source organism: uncultured Phycisphaerales bacterium (assembly GCA_946886375.1). Next base: position 1,888 of record CAMPIL010000015.1, on the reverse strand, counting down.
CGTTGCGAATGGAGAGGGCGAGCATGTATCATGGAGGGTGCCCTTGCGAAACCCGCCTGCGCCCTAGCGACTTTCAAAGGAGCGGTGCCATGAGACTTGATTGGATCGGGTGCTCAATACTCGCGGTCGGTATGTTGGCAACGGGAGCGATTCTGCGTGCCGGCCCAACGAATCAGACGAGTCCCGCCGAGATTCGTGCCACACGCATTGTGGTCGTGGATAACGAGGGTCGAGAGCGCTTTGTCATCGACCCTAGCAACCTGTCTGCACTAGACGTAAATGGCAGACCATTGCTGGAGTGGCGCGGATACCGTGCGGCAATTCACAGCCCCTTTGAGAATTCCGCCATTGAGCTTACTTTTGGGGCTGCTCCTGGTACATCGGGCATCTACTCGCCTAATGCGAGCCGCCCGCCTGGCAGTGCGAGGCTGACATGGTTTAACCATGTGGCTAGAGAATTGATGCAAGTGGAACAAGGAGGGCAGTACTTGACTGCCCAATTCAATCAGTATTCGTGGCCACCAACTTTTCGCGCCAAAGGAGGCGAGGTCCGTGAAGGGCTTCAAGATTGGACACAAATGTCTCGAGTCGGCTGGCTTGGGCTCAAGATAGATCAGGGGCGGCTCGGATGGAACGAATGGGTGTCAGGCAGGGAAATACGCGATGTGATTCGCGATGCTTCCAACACACCTAGCAATTAAACAACTGAGTCATGCCTAGCGAGCCCAGATGCCTATGCAATACAGTTACTCCGCTGAGCATGGGGTCATCGAGGAAGTGTTGCAGGACCTTTACGAGCCTTTCACAGAGCTCGCACTAGAAATCGCAGCCTTCGTGCCGCGCTCATTATCAGATTTCGACCAGGAGAAGGAGCAGGAGATCAAGCGCATCTCTGATTTGAATCCGACCCATACGTTGGAATCTACGATTGCGTACGTCAACAAGGTCTTTGAAATACACGCAAGTGAGTGGTGGCAACTTGCCCGTCGATTCAGCGATAGAATCAAGAGACAGTACATCCAAGTAACTCTACTTTCTCACACGCTTTGCGAGGCGTCAATCAACGCCATGTTAGCGATCGGACTCGCTGAACAAGGAATCCACGAGAACTTTCGAACATTGGAGAGATGGAGCTTGACCAAAAAGTGGCGCGAAGGTCCAAGAAAGTTCTGTTACGAATACGATTTTCCAAAGAACACTGGACTTTTTGAAACACTGAGCTTCTTGGTGAAGGAGCGCAACGCAATTGTTCATCACAAGATTGAATTGGAGATGCACGGCAAAAGGATTTTCGACGGATCGGGCGGTGGACGCATTCCTCTCTTGGAAATGGTTTCGTGGATGGCCAGGTATTTCAGCCTGCCGTACGACCTATGCGACCGCGCGGTTTTTCAATCCAAGAAGTCTTTTCTCATGGGAATAGTCGGGGGCCGCGGCCGGATACAAATTGCAGATGCCCACAGGGCTGATACGGGGCCAGCATTAGACGGTGCCGTATGACGCCACTTTGGTCAGTTCGTAAGCCCGGGCTCGCGGGCCTCGCAGGACAGCCACCTATTTGTCGATCCGCAGCCCATACCGGTCGAAGCACGGGCCATCGGGATCAGCCAATTCGTTCAACACCAGTTCCCGCAGGTGGGTGAGGGCTGTTTGTCATTCCCGCGCAGGCGGGAATCCAGTGGGCGTGCAAGTGCGTGATTGAAGCACAGGGACTTCGCGGGATCCCCGCCCCCCGGGGGCGCGGGCATGACGGGCTGTTGGCCCATTCCACGTCCTGATCGCCCCCGGAAGCGTGGGCCGTCCCCCGGAATGTTGGGGGGGGGGCGTCCTCCATCTCACTCGTCATCAGTTCCCGCAGGGACCGATAAGCTTCTGATGAGCCATGAAA
>CAMPIL010000014.1 GCA_946886375.1 uncultured Phycisphaerales bacterium | reverse complement strand
ATGTTCCGCAAGGCCCACAGCAACTTGGGCTTTTCATGAAAGCGGCCGGTCAACAGCGCCTGCTTCAGTGACACACGCTGCTGATGCAACCGGTACCACACGCCCACATCGCGCAGTTCAATCAGCGGCGGCTCGGCCGCTGCGCCTGGCCCCGGCGCTGCCGCCGCGGCAACCGCAGTCTGTCTGCCGCTGCCGCTAGAGGAACTTGATGACGCGACGGTCATAGTGTTGGTAGATCATATACCCCAGGACAAAAAACACCGCTGCCTCGATCGCCAGCAGCGCCCAATACTGCGGCTCCAGAAACCGGCCGTAGAACATCGCATCACGATACCCCGTGATGAGCATCGCGAACGGGTTGAGCATGTACACATCAAACGCCCACTCGCCCCATTGCGGCCCAAGTCGATTGACCGCGGCGTGATGCACCACGTCAATCCCGTACAGCCCAGGCGTGAGAAAAAATCCCGCCTGCAGCGCGTGCGGGATCAATTCGCTCAGGTCGCGATACAGCACGCCAAAGCACGACAGCGGCAGCGCGAGCCCCGCCACGATGATCAACTGCAAAACCATCAGCAGCGGAACCTGCGCCACCGGCAGCATGCTGCCGCTGTGGTTGGGCGCGGGGCTCACGAGCATCATCACGATCAACACCGCAAAGCCGCACAGAAAGAAAAAGAACGTGGACATCACGCTGGCGATGGGAAGCACCATCGTGGGGAACGGCACCGCGCGAATCAGCGTCTGCCGCCGACTCAACACCCCCGACGCCTTGCTGATGGTGCCCGCGAACTGCTTCCACGTGATCAACCCGATGAACACGAAGATCCAGTACGGCGAGTAATTGCCGCCGCCCCGGCCAAACAGTTCCACCACGATCAGCCAATACACCAGCATCATCAACAGCGGATCAAGCAGCCACCACAGCCAGCCCAATCGCGTCTGCGCGGTGGATGATCGCAACTCGCTGAGCACCAGTTCGCGCAGCAAGTCTCGGCGGGCAATGAGGTTGGGAAGGTTGGAGATCATCGGTGACGTCGCTGAAATTGGACGGCACCATCATACGCCCCCGGAATGGCTGGATGCACGATTCACCAGCAGCCCTGGCACGGCCCGGCGCGTTTTGCTTGCTATCGGCGGTGCAAACATTAGAGTGGATGTCGGCGATGAATCAGGCCAGTTTCGGATTCCGCCGGAGAGAGAACATGAAGCGCGAAACGTTGGTTTTCCCGAATCATCGCAATTTGTGAGGAATCATATGAACGCCGTCACCATCTCATCGAGCGCTGTCGTATTCGCCTTGACCACTCTTGTAGCCGCCGATTCAGGCGTGGATGGAGGCGGCGGTGCGCCGACCGCGGTCGGCACGGGCTTCGTCATACCTGACCTCACGCTTGGCGTAACGACGAGCATCGTACTTTCAGGAGATTCCTTTCCAGGCATCGTCAACCCTGGCATGATCGTCGGGTTGACCATAAACCCGGAGCATACATGGGTGGGCGACTTGATTTTTTCGCTTTCACACAACGATGGGCACGACACTGTTTCAGCCGATTTGTTCCGGCGCATGGGCATGACCACTGCTGGTAGCGGTTTCGGCAATTCCAACGATCTGCAAGGTCTGTATAGATTCAGTGACTCTTTCGCGATTCCATTTTGGAGCGCTCCGAACATCACAGGTAACATTGTTCCCGGCGACTATCGACCAACCACGAATCTCTTCAATGCAGCGCCTGGGCCGGTGGTTTCCCTGGGGGCTGTTTTTGCCAATCGAACCATCGCGGGCACTTGGACGCTGACCATCAGCGACCATGGCTCAGGCGATTTTGGCACGCTTGAAAGCTGGGCCTTATGGCTCGATGTTCCTGTCCCCGGCGCGTTGACATTGCTCGCGATTGCTGGATTGACCCCGTCACGACGGCGGCGTTTGTGACTCATCATCCGCAATCCACGGAAAGCCAATGAAACAAACACCGCTCCTTTCAGCCGCGGGCGTTCAGGGAAGCGGCTGCGCCATTCCCGACAACAATCCGAACGGCGGAAGTTCCGTTTTTGTTGAGGAGCACACGAACCTCTTTGGACCTGGATTTTTCGTCAATGTCATCTTTGGCCCAGAACCCACTTGGATGGGCGACCTGGTTGCAACGCTTTCGCACGATGACGGCAGCACGACTGTGACGGCCGATTTTTTCCGCCGCGGCGGCAAGACTTCTGCCGAGACAGGCTTTGGCGACAGCAACGATTTGAATGGCCTGTGCCGGTTTAAAGACTCGTTCGCTGATACGTTGTGGAATGCTCCGACGCAAAGTCGGGGACGTCACTACCCGCAATCTTCGAGCCAGCGCCAATCTTTTCAACGGCGCGCGCGGCCCGGCAGTCTCCCTGGATGCGATCTTCTCCAGCCGAATAATCGTAACTTCCCGCGCCCGCATCACGCCTTCGCCAGCTCAAACTGCCCCGGCCGATCCGCGCTCTTGCGCACGCGCACCACCGGTTCGCCCGGCTCGTGATCCAGCGCGATCCGCCAGCCCTCCGCCTCCGCGCGCTGCAGCAACTCCTTCTTCCGCAGCATGTTTTCATACGGCAGCATGTCGTAGCCGATGCTGAATGACAGCCCGACGTGATTCGCCGTGGGAATGACATCGCCGACGAAACTGACCACGCCCGATTCATCCCTGAATCGCACCGCCTGCTGGCCCCACGTGTGGCCGGGCATGGGCCAGACGGAGATGCCCGGCAGGCCGGGCAGGTCATCCTGCGCGCCTTGAATCAACTGCACGCGGTCTGCGATCGGATCAAGATGATTGCGCAGATACGTGCGCGACATGGTGGACTTGTTCGCCAGCGCATCTTCCCATTCCTGCTTCTGCACGAAAATGCGCGCGTTGGGAAACACCGGCACGGCTTCGCCATCGGAATTGAGGCTCGTGAGTCCGGCAGCGTGATCAAAGTGCAAGTGCGTGAGAACAACGTGATCAATCTGCGCCGGTTCGATGTTGATTTCGCGCAGGGCGTCAACAATCGTGCGGCGTTCGATGTCATAGAACCCACGTTCTTTGTCGGTCCATTTGCCGCCGAAGCCGGTTTCGATCAGGACCTTGGTTGATTCATTTTCCAGCAACAGGCAGTTGGTCTGGAGGAGAATGCGGTTCTCGTCATCGCTTTGCGCCATGCGCGACCAGATTGTTTTGGGCACCACGCCGAACATCCCGCCGCCATCGAGGCGAAAGGAGCCGGCACGGAGCAGGCGCCAGGACCATTGTTCGCGGCTGGGAACGCGGGACGCATGCACGCCGGCGCTTGGAGGCAGGGAACTGTCGTTCATTGCTTTAGTGGAACGGCCGGCGAGCAAAACGTCAATGTTCGACGGTGGTTCGGAGAGGTTGATGCGACGACCAAAGTGCGACGCGACTTGTGGCTTGGCGCATCTGGCCATTATGATGCCGCCGTTCCGAGTCAGGGGATTTCAAATGCAATGCGGCGATGATGAGGAGACGGACCTTCACAAGAAGTTGGATGAATTGCGCGCTCAGATCGAGGCGTTGAAGCAGTCGATCGCCGAGCAGCGAGGGATTCACCAGACGATCCTCGAAAACTTCGCCGCAGCCCGCTTGCGCAAGGAGCCGCCATCGAAGCCGCCGTCTGGGCGGCGCGACGACGCAGGCGGGTGATGGAACGAACGCATCAATGAAGAACGCGCCCGGCGAGCGCCGTGGTGAGCAGCGGCGCCGCGGTGAACAGCGGCGACGCGGTGAACAGCGGCGACGCGGGCCGCAACAACATGTGGCGTGCATTTGACGCCCTCGCGCGAGAGCGATGCCATTGTCCAGCCGCGTCGCGAAGCGGCGGTTCACTCGCCGCGATTTTCACCGGTGGCAGCTGACTCGCCCCCCATGACTGAGCGGCGCGACGTAACGGCGGGTGAGAAGGTTTTAATTAAAACCTTAATTACCATCCCCGCGCTGCGGAGTAGGGTTTGATCGCAACAACCTTCCCCGGTGCGACGCAACCCGCGACAGGCAACTGTGCGGCAGGGCGCAACGCCCAAGAAAGGTTTTAATTAAAACCTTATTTCGGACGCGCTGCGGAGCGACACTGCGTCTCGTTCGACGCGCCAGCAGAGCCGGCGTCTGTGTATTCGCGTCGAATCTGACGAGTGCAAACTCGAGGCGCACTGCGGGTTCCTGCGGCCATCTTCACAGGTGCCGCACACCTCGCCGCAAGCAAATGTGCGGTGGGTCCGTGATGCCGCAAAAAAAGGTTTTAATTAAAACCTTTTCTAAAGGGCAGCCAGTCGAATGCCGCGGCAGTCGACCCTTGCCCGACAAATCTTCGCTCAAAATCCTGACAGCCCGGGAGTGGCCGCGAATCCTGTGAATCGAGGGCTTCACGCCAAGCCTGATCGTGGAGATTTGAACATGGCTATCGCTGCGCACACAGTTTTCATCCACACCATGGTGGTGATTCCATTGCTGACGCTCGGGCCCGCGGCGAACGCCACGGCCCAGAATCCTTACACGCTTGATGATGGAACTGCCGACACATTCATCGGCGTGGGCGAGCCGCCGTTTGGCCTGGCCGCGCTCAACCATTTCATCGCCCAGCCTCAGGCCGAGACGATCGTCAGCGTCAGCATCGCCTGGGGACAAGTTCCCGACAATTCCCCTGCAACCATCCTGCTGTACAAGGACCCCGACGGCGATGGAGATCCCAATGATGCGCAATTGATCGACGGCGCGCTCGTCGCCACCGCCAACGGCGGCAGCAACACGTTCAGCACCTACAACTTCAGCGCCCCGTTCACGTTTGCGCCCGGCGAATCGTTTTTCGTTGGATTCTGGCTGCAGATGCCGGCAGGCAACTGGCACCCCGCATCGTTCGACCACACCGATCCGATGGGTGAAAGTTGGGCGGTCATCAGTTTCCAGAATTTCTGGATCGCCGATCTTGATCTCTACGCCCTGCCGCCTACGCGCGTCGAAAACATCGCAGGGCTGGGCGCGGGAAATTGGATGATTCGCGCTCACGGCGTGCCCGGTCCGGGAGGATTGATAGTGATGGCGGCGGGCGTGCTTGCGTCGCGCGCACGCCGCCGGCGATAACGCCGCACGTGAGAACGCGGGCCACTGATGCCCGCCGTTTCACCCGGTCGCGTGCATCATGCCTTCACGATCTTGCCGCTGGCCTTCGCGCCGCCAATTCCGGGGGCGAACCGCTCCATCGCGTTGCGGCTGTCCACGATCAGTTTCGCGTGCTTGGCCAGCGCTGCGTAATCCACGGAGTCGTGATCGGTGACGATCAGCACGCAATCGTGCTCCTTGATCGACTTCTCCGTCAACTTCAGCGATTTCAGGTCGATCGCGTGATCGCGCATCTTGGGGAACACCGGCACGTGCGGGTCGTGGTACGTCACCTCCGAGCCGTGCTTCCACAACAGTTCGATAATTTCCGCGGCGGGAGATTCGCGCGTGTCATCCACATTGGGCTTGTAGGCGATGCCGATGACCAGCACCTTGGAACCATTCAGCGATTTCTTCTGGTCGTTCAGCGCGCCCACCACGCGCGAGATCACGTACTCGGGCATGTGCTTGTTGATCTCGCCCGCCAGTTCAATGAACTTCGTGTGCTTGCCGATTTCCTTGGCTTTCCACGTCAGGTAGAACGGATCGATGGGAATGCAGTGCCCGCCCAATCCCGGACCGGGATAGAACGGCATGAAGCCGAACGGCTTGGTCGAAGCCGCGGCGATCACTTCCCAGATGTCAATGCCCATCTCCGCGAGCACGACTTTCAGCTCGTTCACCAGCGCGATATTCACGCCACGGAAAATGTTCTCCAGCAGTTTCGCGGTCTCGGCCACCTCGGCGGAACTCACGCGATGCACCTGCTTGATGACGCGCGGATAAAACGCCATCGCCAGATCGGTGGCGACTTCATCCACCCCGCCAACGAGTTTGGGAATCGTCGCGGTGGTGGTGTCCTTGCGACCGGGGTCTTCGCGCTCCGGTGAATAGGCAAGGAAGAAATCTTCGCCACACACAAGCCCGGTGGCTTCAAGAATCGGCTGCATGTCCTTGCGCGTGGTGCCGGGATAGGTGGTTGATTCCAGCACCACCAGTTGTCCTTTGCGCAACACGCTGGCGCACATGCGCGTGGAATCAATGACATAGGTCATGTCGGGTTCGGAGTGAATGCCCAGCGGCGTTGGCACGCACAGGATGAGCACATCGGCTTCGCCGAGCAGGCGCGATTTGTCGGTGGCTTCAAAGCGATCAGACTTGGCGAGCTTGGAGGCGATGTCGCCCAGGTGGTGGTAGTAGTTCTCGCCCCGCTTGAGTTTTTCGATCTTGGTGGTGTCCAGGTCGTAGCCGATGACTTTGTACCCGGCGTCGAAGATGGCGCGGGCCAGTGGCAGGCCGACGTATCCCAAGCCGACCACGCCAATGGTGGCGGTCTTGGATTCGAGTTTGTGCATCAGCGTCGCGGCGGGCGAACCCTTGGCCAGCGCTGCGGACTTGCCGTTGGGCTGCGGTTTGGTTTTTGTCTTGATCGTCGGCGATGACGTGGTGGAGGTCATGGTGATTCTCTGGGTGGAAACCGCGTATCTTATCGGAGCGCGTGCGGGAGCGCGGGCGAGGTGGTTTTCACCCGGTGAATCGGCTGAAAACGCGAGCAACTTGTACGGAACAGCGGGCGGCGGGTTCGGCGGAATCGACCACAACTCGGCTTACTGCATTTTGAGTTCCGACCGCACCTGCTCAAGCAATTCCAGCGTGCCGTGTTCGACACACCAGTGGCGAATGTAGCGCCAGTCAAGTCGGTTGGATTGAAGTGCGATCACATCCATGGCGTCTTGACGATCCTTGGGGCGGCGGCCGCGATCAGACCATCGCAATTTGGCGATCACAACATCTTCCGGCGTGGCGACGAAGACCTCTCTGCCAAGAACCTGAACGTGTCTTCGGCGACGAAAACGCTCGTGATCGTGCGCATCATCGCTGAGCAGAAAGAACTCGACGACAAACGTCGAATGTCGATGCCGAATCACATACCGAGTGGTGCCTGTGATCGTTTCAAAATAGACCTGGTCATCCATCTGAAAATCAGGACCAAGAAGCTTTGCAACCTGGCCTAATGCAAAGTCCGGTGATTCGACGACGAAATCAATGTCCTTTGTCGAACGCGGCAGCGCGTACATGTTTCGCGCGAACGAGCCCGTCACCATGAACCGAACGCCCGACGCAACAATCGCGTCCAACGCTCGCGTGGCCACTTCGTCACTCGTCAACGTCACCCTCCATTCGCCGCATCAACTCAACGCGCTCGTGCAGCACATGTTCGTGCTCCTCGCGCGTGGCGCCTGGATAATCGTGCCTGATTCCGTCCAGCGCAATTCGACACGCCAGATCGAACAGGCGGGGGCCCGCCAGGAATCTCTCATCATCTGACATTCGGCGAAAGGCTTCGATATCGGCCCGTTCAGGCAACGTCGGATCGAATGGAACGCGTTGAACCATGCGTGCATTCTATTGCAGCAGCGCGTCCGGCGACTCCAGCAACTTCACAACCGTGTTCAGGAACCGCGCGCCTTCCGCCCCATCCACCACGCGGTGATCGCAACTCAAACTCAACGGCAGCACAGTGCCTGCGTAAAACGCGCCGTTCCGCACCAGCACCTTCTCCTTGGCGCGGCCGGCGGCCAGGATCGCCACTTCCGGATAATTGATGATCGGAGTCGCGAACATCCCGCCATAACTCCCCACGTTGGAAATCGTGAACGTGCCGCCCATGAGATTCTCGCGCGGCACGGTGCGGCTGCGGCAGGCCTCCGCCAGGCTCGTCACGCCATCGCTCAACTGCACGATGCTCAACTGATCGGCGTTGGGAATCACCGGCACCATCAGGCCGTGATCGGTGTCCACCGCGCAGCCGAGATTGATCACCGCCTTGCGGATGATCTCTTCGTTCGGATCATCCACGTTGGCGTTCAACGCCGGATGCTTGCGCAGCGCCCGGCACACGGCGGTCATCACAAACGGCAACAGACTCAACTTCCGCCCCAACACGTTTGAGTATTCACGCCGCTTCTTGTCCAGCGCGGTGACATCCGCCTCATCGACCACCGTGAAGTGAACGGCGGTTTGAATGGATTGCGTGAGCGCCTGCGCGATCTTCCGCCGCACGCCTCGGAACGGAATTCGCTCGGCGATGCCATCGGATGAAATCGCAACCGGAGTCGCCCCTACAGCCGCTTGCGGCTTAGCCCGCGCGGGCGATGGCGACGACGAACCCTTCGCGCGCACCGTCGTCCCCGCCTGTTCGACAAAGTCCTGCACATCCGAAGCCGTCACGCGCCCACCCCGGCCTGTGCCGGAAATCCGGTTGATGTCCACGCCGGCCTCGCGCGCGATGCGCCGCACGGCGGGCGTCGCCAAAACCTTGCCGCGGGTTGCGGATCCGTTCTCTTGACCGGCAGCGGTCTTGCGGGCGAAGCGATCGGGGACGTGCAGTGACCCACCGACCGATCCGACCACCGTGCCCTGGTCTCCTTCAGCCGCAGTCTCGAGTTTCGGTTCCGTTGCTCTCGCCTGCGGTTTCGCGCCTGCCACTGAAGCGGCTCGGCTGGCCGACTTGGTTTGGGGGGCGCTTGCACCCGCGCCCGCGCCCACGTCATACGTCACCAGTATCGAACCGACGTTGATGATGTCGCCTTCCTTGCCCTTCAACTCCTTGATCACACCTGCCCAGGGCGAAGGCACTTCCACCAGGGCCTTGTCGGTTTCCATTTCGGCGAGGGTTTGGTGTTCGTTCACCTTCTCGCCGGGCTTGACGCGCCACTTGATGAGTTCGGCTTCGTGAACGCCTTCGCCCAGATCGGGAAGGATGAAGTGCGATTTGTCGGATGGTTGCTTGGTGCCTGCCATGGAACAGCATTGTATCGAAGCACCAATGGCTCACCAATCGACCAACGCCTTGGAATCCAGCAATCCAGTGCAGGAAATAAAGATTGACACCAAGGGCCGAACCGGTACTCTGAAGATGCCATGAGGCGCTCCATCTGGAGAATCCTGCTCGTTGCGGCACTGGTTTCGCAAGCGACCGGCTTCACGCAATTTGTTCACAAGCGGACGGCGCACAGCGACGAGTTTTCCTGTGCCGCGGGATGCGGGACTTCAGCCGATCAATCCAGCAAGCATCAGCCTGGGGCGGATAAGCCCGGATCATCGGATCGATCGCATCACAAGTCCGACTGCGCAACGTGCTTTATCCTGGCGCTGAATTCAGCGCCTCCGCTGCAGGTTGAATCGGCGCTCTTCATCGCTGCGCCGGCCCTGAACCTGGCGGCGGCGCCGGGGTCCCGCCTGGTCGAGCGCGGTCGTGTGGCCAATCTCGGGCCGCGCGCACCGCCGATCGCGGCGTCCTGAGACTTTCGGCATCTCACCATCACAGTCGCTGGGCGCTGCGCACTCGCAGAGCCAGCCGCCGGCGCTTCATGAGCGCTGACGATATGGCGTTGCGGAAGTCTTGAAGACATTACGGCGTTTCTTGACCCTCCAAACACATCTCGACTAGGAGTTCAGCGATGCGCTCCAACCGTGGCTTTACGCTGATCGAACTTCTGATTTCACTGGCGATCATTGCGCTGCTCATCGGCATTGTCGTGCCCGCGTTGAGCATGGTGCGCCGACGGGCAAACACGGTGGCGTGCTTGTCGAACCTCCACAACATTCAACAAGCCCACTTCATGTACATGACCGACAACAAGGGCCTGTTCGTCGATGTGGGACTGGGGCATGGCGGAAGCGACAACGAAACGCTGACATGGGTCAACACGCTCCAGAAGTACTACGCCACTCCGCTGCTGTTGCGATCACCTGCGGACATCAGCCCGCATTGGCCGGCAGATGTTCCCGGCGGCGGTGTTCCGGTTCCGGGCTCGACCAATCGATTTCGCCGCACCAGTTACGGACGCAACAACTATGTGACACGTTCGTATTCGCCGCCCGGAGCAATCGATCCCGCGAAGGCGGCCGATCGGCTGAGTCGTGTTCCCGACCCGGCCGCAACGGTTGATTTTTTAATCATGGCATTCGAGGGTGAGTTTGCCGGTTCGGATCACGTTCACGTTGAGGAGTGGTGGGACGCCGGTCTGGGACCCAACCTGCCACCCGTGCAGGCCGCGAAGCATGTGCAAACCAATGCACATGGCGGACAGGCGAAGTCGTGGACCGCGCGCTCAAACTACGGGTTTCTTGATGGCCACTCGGAGAACGCGTCGTTCGCGGAGGTGTACCGCAATCCTGATTATTTCAATCGGTTCGATCCGGAGATCGCACGCTTCGCTGCGGTCCGTCAAACTCAATAGTCAATTGTTGCGGGTTCAATGAAAGGAGCCGCATGAAATTCTCTACATTCCATATCCTTGCCGTCGCCACGATCCTCGCATGGGACGTTGCCCACGCGCACGCCCTGCACGTCGGCGACATTTGGGTTGGCCTGGCGGGAAATCAGGTCGTCACCGGCCAGGTCAATCCCGATCAAACGATCAACGCTTCGGTTCGAACGTTCCAATCCACGTTTGGCGACAGCGGGTTCGATTACTTCACCACAAGTCCCGGCTTTGACGCGGCACTCATCTTCGATCCGAACTTCCGCATCGGATTCAACATGCTCGCGCCGTGCCAATTCTGGAACGGGACCGAGTTCGGACCCACTGCCGGCGAAACCATCAGGATGAGTTTTCTCACCTTGTTGCAAACGACCGGCGCATGCTTCGTTCCCGGATTCGATCTGGCGGTGCAGCCCGACGGCGGTTGGCACCGTCACTTCAATATGTTCCTGAATCCCGACGGCAACGGAAACCGTCAGTTAGGAATCTATCTGCTCAAACTTGAACTCTATTACACCAAGCCCGGTTTCCAGAAATCACCCGCGTTCTGGATCGTGTTCAACAACCAGGACACCGCGGCCAATCAGAATCTCGCCATCGACTGGGTGATTCAGCACCTGGTGAACTGCCCCGCGGATGTCAATCGCGACAACACGGTGAATGTGAACGACCTTCTGGCGGTCATCAACGCCTGGGGATCGTCGCCGTGCAACGCGGCCGATGTCGGCGGCGATTCGCTGGTCAACGTCCAGGATCTGCTGTCGGTCATCAACTCGTGGGGCGCCTGCCCTCAATAGATGTTTCGGAGGCTTTTCAACTTACGTTTCAGGAGAAAGAAATGACACATGTTATGAAATCGTCATGCATTATATTAACTTCCGCGGTTGTCGCCGTCGCTCTCGCCGCTCCTGCGGCCCGCGCTGGCGAGGAGGAACATTTCGACATCTGGGTGCATGCCCAGGGAAACCAAATCGTGACCGGGTCGATCAGCGAGGATGGGACTCCGTTGAACGACATCCACTACGTCTTTGGAGCCGAACTGGGCGAGGATCTCCTGTTCCCGTTCTCGGCCACCGAACCGGGATTCCAAACCGATGCCGCGGGCTTCGGTTCGCTTACCACGCTGACGTTCACCATTCTCGACTCACTGCGGCAATGGAACGGCGACGGGTTTGACCAGACCACTTCCACGATGGATATCGCCTATGGACCAGCAAGCGTTCAAACCGGCGCCGGACCGGTTGCGGGTTTCAACTTTGCCACCGACGCCAACGGTTATATGCACGACCACTTTGAGTTCACGCTGCAAGGCGTGGCTGATGATCCGATGCCCGGAATTTACTTGTTGTCGCTGAGCATGTCCGGCGTGTCGCCGCAGTACGGCGCATCGAATCCGTTCTACCTTGTCTTCAACCTGGGAATGTCCGAGATCGATCACGATCTGGCGATTGATTGGGTGCAGGAGAATCTGGTGCCGGCGCCAGGCGCTCTTGCGGTCTTCAGTTTGCTTGGCCTGGGCGGCCGACGGAGGAGACGGCGCAATTCGTAAACGAACTGCACGCGCCACGGCAACCACGGACCGCGATTTTTACGCCGATCACCAGGCAGATGCTTGGTGATCGGCGTTTCTTGTACATCTATGACGAAAGATGCGATTGTCAATCGCTTGAATCGTCCAAAGTCCAAACGGTAACAGCGCCCATCAGGATCAATACCCCGCCAACTGCTCGATCGCTTCGCTGATGCGCGGCTCTTCAGGCAGATACTCCAACTCCAACTTGTAATACGGCATGATCGTGTCGAAACCCGTCACGCGCTGGATCGGCGCTTCCAGATACAGGAAGCAATGTTCCATCACGCGCGCGGCGATCTCCGCGCCGAAGCCGCAGGTCTTGGGCGCCTCGTGCACGATGATCGCGCGGCCGGTCTTGCGCACCGAGTTCACGATCGTCTGCGTGTCCAGAGGCGAAATCGTGCGCAGATCGATCAATTCGATCGATTTGCCCGACTTTTCAATCGCCTGCATGCACTGAATGACCGGCGCACCCCACGAGATCATCGTCATCTCATCGCCTTCGGTCACGATGCGGGCCTGACCGATGGGAATGGTGTATTCATCCTCCGGCACTTCTTCGCGGAAGGCACGGTAAATCCGCTTGGGCTCGAAGAAAATCACCGGATCGGGATCGCGGATCGCGCTGATGAGCAAACCCTTGGCATCATAAGGCGATGAAGGCATCACCACCTTCAAGCCGGGGGTGTGCGAATAAATCGCCTCGGGCGAATCGCTGTGCAGTTCCGGCGCGTGAATGCCGCCGCCCACCGGCACGCGAATGGTCAGGGGCACGGTGAATGCGCCGCGCGTGCGGGTTCTCATGCGCGCGGCGTGGGTGCAGATCTGGTCGTAGGCCGGACCGAGGAACCCTTCGAACTGGATTTCCGGGATCGGCCGCATGCCCGCCATCGCCAGGCCCACGGCGGTGCCGATGATGCCCGACTCTGCGAGAGGCGTATCGACGACGCGCTCTGCGCCGAAGCGTTGCCAGAGGCCTTCGGTGACGCGGAACACGCCGCCGTTCTTGCCGATGTCTTCACCCAGAAGAATGACCCGGTCATCCAGTTCCATTTCCTGGATGAGCGCGAGGTTGATGGCTTGGACGAGTGTGAGGTTGGCCATTGAAATTCGTTCAGATGTCGGATTGCGGTGGCTCAAATCCGCTGTTTATGACTAAAACAACGGTTCTAATGATTGCGATTACCTCTTTTGCTTTCGATCCCACGTGGAATCGGCGTACGCCGTTGTTTGGCGATATACGTTCCGGAGAAACACAAATGGAAACGCAAGCACGGCACAGAAGCTCTCCCACATGGTCGGAAGCATCAGAACTGCAGAGAGCATGAGCAAGAATGCGAAATAGATTGCAGGCTTGCCACTTCCTTGTGCGATTGTCGCCAATCCAACCGTGATACCGGAACTGCCAGCCAGAATCGCGCTGGCGAGCACTCGCCACCCGCGTAATGAAATGTCATTCATGTTTCAACCTCCTGGCGGACCTCGGCTTGCTGCATTTCCTGCCCCAAACTGTGCGTTGCCCGCGTATCGCGCTGGGTGCGCAGTTCTTCGCTCAGTTCCGCGTACATGGAATTGAAGAACTCCGATTTATCCGGCGAGGCGATTGTCTCGGCGCGCTTTACCACCGCTGACACCTCTTCCTTGGCGCGCTCCTGCAATGCGGCTTCTTTCTTGTCATCCCACAGTTTCTTGCCGCGCAGGTACAGGCCCAGGCGCGTGATCGGATCGCGCTTCTTCCACTGGTCCAGTTCCGCGCCGTCGCGGTATCGCCGCGCATCATCGGCCGTGGTGTGATCGCCCAGGCGATACGTCAGCGCCTCGATGAACGTCGGCCGCTTGTCATTGCGGGCCCGGTTGATGGCGTCCTTCATCACCTTCACCACCGCGAAGATGTCGTTGCCATCGCACTGGATGCAATCCATGCCGTAGGCCAGGCCGCGCTGCGCGATTGTCGGAGCCGAGCACTGCACGCACGTGGGAACTGAAATCGCCCAGCCGTTGTTCTGGCAGAAGAAGATCACCGGCAGGCTGAGGTTGGCCGCGAAGTTGGCGGCTTCATGGAAGTCGCCTTCGGAGGTCGCGCCGTCGCCAAAGAACGTGCATGCGATTCGGTCTTCCTTGCGGTACTTGGCCGCCCAGGCCAGGCCGGCCGCGTGCAGCATGTGCGTGCCGATGGGAATGGAAATAGGTGTGACGTTCACGCCTTCGGGAATCTGGTTGCCGCGCTCATCCCCCATCCAATGGAGCAGAATGTATTCCGGTGGCAGGCCATGCCAGAACAGGCCGGGGTTCTCGCGATACGCGGTGACCATCCAGTCGCTTTTCTTGAGCGCATACGCCGCGCCGGTGCTGGTGGCTTCCTGCCCCATGTTCTGCGGGTACGTGCCCATGCGGCCGGACCGTTGGAGTTTGAACGCGACCTCATCCAGTTGGCGCGAGACCGTCATGTGCTCATAGAGTTTCACCGCATCGGCATCGGGGATCAGCCCCTTGCCGAGCTTGGCGTCGAAGTTCCCCGATTCATCGAGGATCGAGACGTTATCGATCGTGGTTTGAAAGACAGGTTTGATCGGCATGAAAATCCTGCTGGGTAGTGACAGTCCAAGTCCGGCAATTCTAGCAAAAGCCTCAGCAATCGCCGCCCTGGAACCACCCCAGTGGGCCGAAATTTCCGGCTTGGGCATTGGCTTCCCGATATTCCCACAGCACGCAGAACGCGGACAATCGCACGGGGTGATCTCGGAAAGCGCGCAGCCTGTGGCAGAAGACGCGGAGCCTGTGGGGGAAGTCGCGTTCTCAGGCGTTCATACCGTGGAGCCAGGCAATCATTCCTTGGAGCGGCCGATTCACTTCGCGGAGCGGAGCATTCGCTCCCGGGAGCGGTGGTTTGATTCCGTGGAATGGAGACCTGATTCCGTGGAATGGAGCCTTGATTCCGTGGAATGGAGTTTCCGCTCCACGGAGCGGATGCTTCATTCCCGGGAGCGGATGATTCATTCCGTGGAGCGGACGTTTCATTCCGTGGAGCGGACGTTTCATTCCGTGGAGCGGACGTTTCATTTCGTGGAATGGAAGTTTCACTTCGCGGAATGAAGATTTCATTCCGTGAGATTTTCGGACGATGTCAGGCGCATTGCGCAGTCAAGGTCGTCGTGCTGATCATGTCGCCGCATTCGCTGCATCGGGTCTGCTCGGGCTGGAGCTTGTATCGGCAGCGAACGCAGGAGGGGAAAATGGCGCCTGGCACTATTTTCGACATTTTCGACACGTGAATATGATTCGAACGTGGTCAAGACGAACCTCGCATCCTGCGAATTCCCCCGCCGGAACGAAGTGCGTGAAAACCAGCACGCCAATCTCGGGGTGTTGATTCTGATCGGCGGCATACTGACTATGACGCTGGCCGGATGTGCCACGACGATCGTTCCGCCGCCATCGCCACAGCAACCGGTCACAGTGTATCTATTAGACCACGGCCGCACGTCTTCGCTGGCGGTTCCTCGCGATGATGGCAGCTTCACCCGGTACGTGTACGGCGACTGGAACTGGTACGCGCTGATGAAAGTCGGCTTCGTCCAGGGAATCGCTGCATTGTTCTGGCCCACCCAAGGCGCGCTTGGACGCGGAATCATCAATCGTCCATCCGACATGCGCGACATGCTGCGCAAGTTCGATCTCGAATCGGAGAAGGTCTTTGCAATCCACGTCGATCGCCGACGTGTTGATGAACTCAATCGCCGGATGGACGATATCTTTCTTGAGAATGCGGACTCGTTGGTGAGAAACGAACCATACGCCTTGGAGTTCGTGCGCCATCCAAGGCAGTACACCATCTGCTACAACTCAAACCACGCAGTCGCCGAGTGGCTGGGCGAACTCGGCGCTGAAATGCGCGGACCAGCAATGTTCTCGGAATGGAAGTTGCAGGATTGATTGATCGATTGAGGCTCGCCTGAATCACCCTGCGACCATCTGCTCGCGGGATGAGTCCTGCTCTTTGCAATCGCCGCCGCCGCAACAGCGCTTTGAGCCGCCGTTGCCGGCCTTCGCTTTCGCGCCCTCGGCGATCTTGCGCTCGGCCAATTTCACCGCCGCCGCGTGCGTGGTGATGGAAGCGCTTTCGGCGTCCGCCAGCACCTGCAGCGCAGTCGCTTCGATGTCCGCCACCTTCTGCGCCAACTGCTGGTTGGTGTAGCCCAGGTACAGGCCCGCAAGGTGAATCACGCCGCCGGCGTTGGCGATGAAATCAGGGACGTACAGAATGCCCCTGCCCTTCAGGATCACGGCGTCCTCGTCGGGATCATCCAGCACGTTATTCGCGCCGGGGCAGAGGATCTCGCACTTCAACTGGTTCGCCACGTGGCCATCGACCACGCCGCCCAGCGCGCAGGGCGAAAGGATGTCGCACGTGCTGGTGAGAATCTGGTCTTCCGTCACGGCTTTGACGCCGCAGTCGCGCACGGCCTTGTCCAGATTCGCCTGGTTGATGTCTGCGGCGATGATCTTGGCGCCGGCGGCCTTCAGAATCTTCGCCACGTTGTAGCCCACGTTGCCCACGCCCTGCAGCGCGATGGTCAGACCCTTGAAGTCGGCGGGCTTGCCCAGATGCCGCAGCGCGGCCTTCATTGCGTTCACCACGCCCTGGGCGGTGTGCGGCGAAGGGTCGCCGCCGGTGGAAACCTTTTCGCCGCCCATCACGTGCTTGGTTTCCATGGCCATCCAATCGACGAACTGCGTGTTGACGCCGACGTCTTCGGCGGCGATGTACACGCCCTGGAAGGTGTCCACGAAGCGGCCCATGGCGCGGGCCTCGGCCTCAGCGGCTTTGGCGCCGGGCTTGGGCATCATGATCACGCTTTTGGCTCCGCCCATGGGCAGGCCGGCCGCGGCGGACTTGTACGTCATGCCCTGCGAAAGGCGCAGCACGTCGTACAGCGCATCGTCCTCGGTTTCGTAGAACCACCGCCGCGTCCCGCCCAAGGCGTTGCCCAGCACGGTGTTGTGAATGGCGACGATCGCCTTCAGACCGGTTCTGGGGTCATGGTGGAAGCACACACGCTCGTGGCCGCGTTCAATAATTTGGTCGAAAACTGGCATGGGATGACTCGCAAGTTAGGGGTTTGCGGGCGAGGGTTGGCATCAGGGACTACAGCCTAAGCACTGTCCTACACCGGGACGTTCTCGGCGGAAACGGTGGAACCGGACCCAAACTGCTGGATGTGCGTCTGATCGGGCTTGCGGCCTTTGCCTCGGGCTGACAAGTCTGGCGTCTTCTCGGGGATGACATAATCCGAATTCGGCAGGCTTTCGATGCGCTTCATCGCCGCAGCCGCCGCCGAGAGCATGGTCTGATCGGAATTCTTACGCAAGCCGCGCATGCAGACGTCGATTTCCTCGCCGCCTAGCGCGAACACCTGTCTCACGATTGCCATGTCGTGCTCAAGTTGCGCGCCGTCGATGCCATCGCGAATGGAGCGGTCCAGTTTCGAAAGGCTGCACGCCATCGCATGCATCCACACCACCGCCGTGCTCAGGCGATAGTGAATCATCTGGCGGGTGATGAGTTTCTCCTCGTGCTCCTTGAACATGAGTTTGACCCGATGGCTGAAGTCGCGCACGCGGCGTTCGAGATCATGAGACAGGTCGGCCAGGCGCGGGTGCACGCGCGTGATCTTGGGCGCGGCCCTGCGAATGCCCAGGAACAGTTCAGCCGCAATCTGCATCGCCGCGCCCAGGTTCGCAAATGGATTCTTCTTCACGCCCAGCATGTATTCGCCCAGTTGCTTGGAGCCGTAGGCGAAGACGAAACTGTGCATCACCTCATTCGCGCCTTCCACGATGATGTTGATGCGGCTGTCGCGCCACAGGCGTTCGACCACGTTCTCGGTCATGTAGCCTTCGCCCCCCATCACCTGAAGCGCATGATCGACCGTGCGGAATCCCATCTCGCTGCAGAAGATCTTGCAGATCGCCGTCTCCAGCATGATGTCATCGTCCTTGCGATCGACGATGCCACAGGTCATGTACAGCATGGCGTCCATGGCGTAGCAGTACGCGGCCATGATGGCGACCTTTTCCTGTATCTGCTCGAACTCGCCGATCGGCCGTTCGAACTGGTAGCGGTACTGCGACCACTTGACCGCCTGCTCGTAGGCCGCCTTGCCCGCGCCCACCATGCCCGCCGAAAGCGTGCATCGGCCATAGTTCAGGCACGTCAGCGCGACGTTGAGTCCCTTTCCTTCCTTGTGCAGCAGATTTTCGCGCGGCACCTTCACGTTGGTGAAGCAGATCCGCGCCTGCCACGTGCCGCGAATTCCGCACTTGCTGCGGTTGCGGCTGAAGATGTCGATGCCATCCATGTCCGGCGTGCAGATCAACGCCGTGACTTTTTTCTTCTCCTTGCCGGTCTCCGGGTCCTTCACCATCTGATTCGCCATGACGGTGAACAGGCCCGAGAGCGCGCCGGAGGTGGCCCACTTCTTTTCGCCGTTGAGGATGTAGTGCTTTCCGTCGGGCGTGAGTTCACATCGGGTTTCCTGCCCGCCTGCGTCGCAGCCGACGTTGGGCTCGCTCAGGCAGAACGCGCTGAGCGTGTCGGTGGCCATGCGCGGCAGGTAGGAGTTCTTCTGCTTCTCGTTGCCGAAGAGCACCAGTGCCCCGCAGCCGATGGACTGGTGGGCCGAGACCATCACCGCCGTGGACCCGCACGACATGCCGATGCGTTCCAGCACGCGGTTGTAACTCGTGATGCCGAAGCCGCCCCCGCCATATTCCTTGGGAATGATCATCCCCAGCACACCCAGGTCGAACAGTTTCTTCACGACCCAGTCGGGGATGTACTGCTTCTGATCGATTTCAAAGTGCGGGTGCTCGGTGCGAAGGTACTCATCCAAGGCGGCGAGCAGTTGATCGCAGCGCGCGGTTTCTTCAGCCGAGACTTCAGGGAAGGGAAAGACCATATCTTCGCGGAAGTTGCCCCAGAAAATGTTCTTGATGAACCCCATCGTCTCCGGATCGGGACCAAGCATTTCCTGGGCCTGCTCGATCTGCTTGCGATCCTTGGCGGAAACGTTCTTGAGTTCCTGGGACAGATCACGCGGGGAAGACTTGGACACAACGATTCTCCTGTGCCTCGCCCGGCCAAGCCGGGTCGTGGCGAGCCTTGGGATTGTACGGCCGACAACGGATTTTGCCACAATTTGCACTGTCCCCGCAGGTCACGTCCCCGCGCGCATTCTCCGCTGCCTCGCGTGCAAAATTCGCCGCGTCACCGCCGCCGGCCAGCCGCTCAAAAGCACGGGCAGAGGCCAGCCGTTGATGACCGTAAACGGGATCGACCACCCGGACTCTTTTCCAAGCGCTCTCCAGATGCGTGGCAGTGCTTGACGCTCGCGCCGCGCATGCGATTCGACGGCGCTTGTTCGATCAACTCCAAATCCATCTTCAGGGTTGGCGCTGCGCAACGCTCAACGCCAACACGTTCGTCCAGAATAGGGCCAAGCAACTTCATCAAATCCAGCACTACGCTGTGCCGTTTCGTATGGACCGACCCTGTTAAGACCGGTAACATCCGGCTGATGGCCAAGCGACGTTCAGCTCAAAACCAAGACAGGGCTGGAGCATCCCGGAACGGGCAAATCGAAAAGGCCCTGACCGGCATCACCGGCCTGGATGAAATCACCGATGGCGGGTTGCCCAAGGGCCGCCCAACATTGATCTGCGGCGGCGCGGGGTGCGGCAAGACCCTCATGGCCATGGAGTTCATCGTCCGCGGCGCCACCGAATTCAATGAACCCGGCGCGTACTTCGCATTCGAAGAAACTCCCGGCGAACTCCCGCAGAACGTGCGCTCCCTTGGCTTTGATCTGGCCCGACTCCAACGCGATAGACTGC
>CAMPIL010000013.1 GCA_946886375.1 uncultured Phycisphaerales bacterium | reverse complement strand
AGATGTTCGACGCCAAGGCCAACGAGGAACACAGAGTCTCAAGCGAGGCGGCGAAGACTGATCCGAGCGTGAAGGTGGTTGATCATCGGCCGCGTGCCCGCGTCGCCGGACGCTGCATTCAGCACCGATTGATGGGCAAACTCGCCTTCATCGTGCTACGCGATCACACCGGCGATCTGCAGATCAGCGTCAGCAAGTCGGCGGTGGACGCCACCGCGTTCGCGCTGGCCTCCAAACTCGACTACGGCGACATCGTTGTTGCGGAAGGTCCGATCGGCGCCACCAACAAAGGCGAAATCTGCGTCTGGGCCGATCGGTTTGAAGTGCACGTCAAGTCGCTCGCCCCGCCACCGGAGAAGTTTCACGGCTTGGCCGACCCGGAAATCCGCTACCGCCAACGGTACGTCGACATGTACGCCAACGCCGAAACGATGCGCACGTTCATGATGCGCTCGCGGCTGGTGTCCTTCATGCGACGGTTCATGGAGCAGCGCGGCTACCTTGAGGTCGAAACGCCCATGATGCAGCCGATGGCGGGCGGCGCGGCGGCTCGTCCGTTCAGCACACATCACAACGCGCTTGACATGGATCTGTTCATGCGCATCGCGCCGGAGTTGTACCTCAAGCGGTTACTGGTGGGAGGCATGCCGCGCGTGTTTGAGATCAACCGCAACTTCCGCAACGAAGGCATTGACCGTTCGCACAATCCCGAGTTCACCATGATGGAGGTGTACGAGGCCTTCGGCGACTGCTGGACAATGCTGGAGTTGACCGAATCGCTGGTGCATGAGTGTGCGGTGCAGATCAGCCGCGAAGGGCAAGTCGCCACACCGATCACGCTTCCCTACGGCGATCTCACCATCGACTACTCCCGCCCCTTCGCGCGGGTGCGCTATGGCGAACTCTTCGAGCAGGCCCTCGGCTTCCCGATGACCGACGTGGAGAAAACCCTTGCGGCGGCAGTTTCGCATGGCGTGGAGAACGCCAAGAAACTTGATCACTGGCTCTTGGTGAACGAACTCTTCGAGCGGTTCGCCGAGCACAAGATCGATCCGAGCAGGCCGACATTCGTGACGGATTTTCCCAGCGCGATCTCTCCGCTCACGCGCCCGCAGCCGGAGCATCCGGAACTGAGTTTCCGCTGGGAGTTGTTCATCGCGGGCATGGAACTGGCCAACTCCTACACCGAGTTGAACGATCCCGATGTGCAGTTGGAAAAATTCACGCAGCAGTTGAAAGGCGCCGATGAAGAGGCCGCGACCTTCCGCACGCTGGACATGGATTTCATTCACGCCCTGCGCGTCGGCATGCCACCGGCGGGCGGGCTGGGCGTCGGCGTGGACCGCATCATCATGCTGATGACCAACAACCAGTCCATTCGCGATGTGATTTTGTTCCCGCTGATGCGACCGGAAGCCTGAGTGCACGGTACGAATTTTCTCGGCAATCTCGCCGTTTGGAGTTTCACATGCATCGCACGCGTCGATCACGGTTGCTTTTGTTCGGCCTGACAGTTCTTGCCTGCACGGCCGCAGCGCACGCGAAGCAGGATGCCGGTCAATGGAACGTCGTCGAGGAACGCTGGTACGCGCTGGAGTTCGGCGGGGCCAAGGCCGGCTGGACCAGCAACGTCATCTCCACCGACGGCCAACGATTCCGCACCGACACTGAAATGAGCATGAAGATCAGCCGCGGCCAGTTGCCCATTGAAATCGCGATGTCGTGGTCCTTTATCGAGACAGCCCAGGGCAAGCCGGTATTGATGCAGTCAAAGCAGACGATGTCGCGGCAATCGATGGAAACGGAATGGACGTTTCTTGATGATCACGTGGACGTGATTTCGCGTCAGGGCGGCAAGGAGACCGTGCGCCAGCAACCGCTGCCCGCGGGCGAGTGGCTGCCGCCCGCCGCCGCCGACCGCTTTGCTCGTCAGCAGCGTGAGACGAACGTGGAGTCGTTCACTCTCCGCGCGATCGACCCCCAGAACGGCCTGAACCCGATTGGCGTCACAAGCACGCGCAAGGGCAAGGAGCAGGTCGAAGTCGATGGCAAGACCATCGACGTGACCGTGTGGTCCACGGTGACCGACATCATGCCGGTGGAAGCGATCGAGAAAATCAATTCTGAAGGCACGATGGTTCTGCAGGACACGACCATTCCCGGATTGGGAAAGATGTCGATGCGGCTGACAACCAAGGCCTTGGCGAAGGGCGATGCGGGAGGACCTGGGCCGGAGTTGCTTCTGCAGACGTTCGTGACGCCCGACAAGCCTGTTGAAGATTCCATGAAGGCCACGCGAGCCAAACTTCGCCTGACAGTGAAGGATGGAAAGATGCCGAATCTTCCCACCGCCGGCGCTCAGCGCGTGGAGATGGGCGCGGACGGCAAGTCCGCGGTGCTGACGATCGACGTCAACGACAACAGCGCAGCCAGCGCCGAGGACAGCGCGAACAAGGAATACCTCGCTGCGTCGGCGATGGTTGATTCCAGCGATGAATTGATCCAGAAACTCGCCAAGCGCGCTGCGGATCGTGGAGAGAACGGCGGCGAAGCCGTCGGCGATGATCCGATGAGGCGTGCGGAAGCCTTGCGCCGTTTGGCGCGCAAGCTGATTTCGCGCAAGGGGATGGAAACGGCGTTCGCGTCCGCTTCGGAAACCGCGAAGATGCGCACCGGCGATTGCTCTGAGCATGGCGTGTTGTTGTGCGCGCTGCTGCGGGCCGATGGCATTCCGGCGCGTGTGGCCACGGGGCTGATTTACGCTGACCAATTCGCCGGGCACGAAGGCCTCTTCGGCTGGCACATGTGGACGCAGGCGTTGATCGATGGCAAATGGGTCGATTTCGACGCCACGCTGCCCACGCGCTACAACGCCGTGCACATTCTCACCGCCACCTCAAGCCTGAACAACGGGTTGAGCGCGATGGACATGGCGCCGGTGATTCAACTCATCGGCAACCTGGATGTTGAAGTGCTGGAAGTCCACCACGGCGAAAAATGACAGCCGCTGGCGGCTTCGCCATGCCGCCGTCGCACGAAGCGCGCCAACGTTATCCTGTTCTGCATGACCGATGCTCTTCCACCGCTTCCGCCGCGTCCCGCCGACGGCCACAAGGGCACGTTCGGCACGGTGTGCGTGGTGGGCGGGCGGGCCGATGATCAGCGCGTGATGGTTGGCGGCCCGGCGTTCACCGCGCTGGGCGCGCTGCGCGCCGGCTGCGGACTTGCGGTACTGGCCGTGCCCACGCCGATCATGGCCGCCGCGCTGGTGGTGGCTCCATCGGGGACTGGCCTTGCGCTGCCGGTCGATGAAAATGGCTCGATCAAGCCCAGCGACGCGGCGCAACTGCTCGATCGGCAGATGATTCAATACCAGTGCATGGTGTTGGGACCGGGCTTCGGCGACGGCGTGCCGCAGCAACAGGTGGTGGTTCGCTTGATCGCGCAGGATCAGACGCCATTGGTCATAGACGCCGACGCGATCAACTGCCTGTCGAAGCTGCCGGATTTTCATCGCGACTTTCGCGCGCGGGCGATCATGACCCCGCATCCGGGTGAATTCCAACGGCTGGCCGCGGCGATCGGCATCAAGGCCGACCCCGTTGATCCCGAGCAGAGGCCCAGGGCTGCGCAACTGTTGGCCCAGCGCCTCGGCTGCGTCGTTGTGCTCAAGGGGCATCGCACCGTAATCAGCGATGGACTTCAAACCTTCACGAATCAGACGGGGAATGCCGCACTGGCGACGGGGGGCACCGGCGATGTGCTCAGCGGAATCATCGCGGGCTTCATCGCGCAGTTTTTCCGGCGCGGAGGGCTCAGCCTCATCGAGTGCGCTCGTGTCGCGGTCCATCTGCACGGGCTTGCCGCCGACCGCTGGGCAGCGCGAGTCGCCAATGCAGGCATGCTGGCCAGTGACCTGCTGGATGAAATCCCCGCCGCCTTGGCGACACTTGCGCGGAAATGAGCAAATCGCGGCGCGCAACAGCGGCCTCATCGTTACACTCTTGCGCATGACTTCCGTAACGCAGGACTCACCACCATCCAACTCCACGGCCAAACGGCCGCATGTCAACATTCGCGAATTGCCTCCAAACGGCTACGTGGACGGCGTGTACAGCCTTCAGAACCCGCAGATCGGCACGACGCGCGCCGGCAAGCCGTATCTCAAGTGCCTGCTGCGCGATGCCACCGGCGAAGTCGCCGCACGCCAGTGGACCTTTGACGAAGCCCATTTTCCTTCCATTGAAAAGGCGGGCTTTGTCTGGATCGCAGGCCACACGCAGCTGTACAACGGCCAGATGCAGCTGGTGTTGGAGCAGATCAAGGCTGTGGAAGTCAGCGAAGAAGAAATGGCCGCGCTGCTGCCGACGACCACAAAGAACATCGATGAGATGTTCGCCGAGGTGAAGCGAATCATGCGGTCGTTCAAGCACCCGGCCATGCTCGCACTGGCCGATGCGTATCTGTGCGATGACGAAATGATGGCTCGATTCCGCATGGCTCCCGCGGCGATGAACCTGCATCACGCGTGGATCGGCGGATTGCTTGAGCACACCCTGCAACTGCTGCAACTGGCCGAAGCCATGTTGCCGCTGTACCCGCAATTGAGCCGCGACATCGTGCTCATGGGCCTGTTCCTGCATGACCTGGGCAAGACCGCGGAACTCAGTTGGGAAAAGGGATTCGATTACACGACCGACGGAAATCTGATCGGCCACATCGTGCGCGGTGCGATCTGGCTCCAGTTCAAGGCGGCGGTTGCGGCGAAAGCCTCCGGACACAAACTCCCCGTCGAAGCGCTGCGCGTGCTCCAGCACATTATCATCAGCCACCACGGCGTGCCGGAGTTCGGCGCCGCCAAAGTCCCCAGCACGCCGGAAGCGATTTTCATTTCCGTGCTCGATAACCTGGACGCCAAGACCCAAATGGCCTTGACCGCAGCCCGGCCGGTGCGCGGACCAATGGTGGAATCGCAAAGCGAATTCACCGAGAAAGTCTGGGCCTTGGACACCCGCCTGTACAAGATCGATCCGTTGCGCGGCGAAGTCTGAATCGATCTCGCGAGGTCAGCGGGCCAGGTGCCTGAGCACCGCCGCCTCCATCGCCCTGGCGGTTTCCACTTCCTCGATGGTCACATGGTCCACGTCGAGGTCGCGCGCCGCGCGGGCATGAGACGCCATTTCAAATCTCGCCGCGATGAAGAGGCCTTTTCCGCGCTTGCGGCGAGCAATCGCGCTGGCGGCGAGCACGGCGGGTGCGTCGGGCATGGTGAGAATCAGCGCGTCGGCGTGACCGAGGCCCGCCGACTCAAGGACGCTCTGATTCGCCACGTCGCCAAGAATGACTGCTGCGCCCGTTTCGCGAATACCGCCCACCGCGTCTGGGTCAACGTCGACGACGGCGTATGAGACGCCAGCCCGGTCCAGCGCGTGCGCGATCGCGCTGCCGACCTGACCGTGTCCGCCCAGGATGACGTGCCGGCGGTTGCCGACGGGCCCGACGTGCGCGCGGTCGATGGCGCCGAAGGCCTCTCTGATCCACGGCGCGTGCGGCAGATCAGTCATCCTCCGCGAAATGCGCCGGCCGATTTCAACCAGCGCGGGGGTGAGAATGAGCGAGATCACAACGATGGAGATGGCGTTGCTGGCCACCTGCTCGTCGATGATTCCAAGCCGCTGGGAAGCCGAAAACAAAACCAGGCTGAACTCGCCGCCTTGGGCCAGGGCCAGCCCGACCGCGGCGGCAATCGCGGCGCTGGCGCCCAAGGCCCAGCAGGTTGCGCCGATGGCAACGGCCTTGATGGCGCTCATCGCCGCGCCGCCCACCAGCACAATCCACCAATGTTCGGCGACGTCGCGCGGGTCCAGTTGCATCCCCAGCGTGGTAAAGAACACCGCAAGGAACAGATCACGCAGCGGAGCGATCTGTCCGGTGAGTTGATGCCGGAACGGCGTGCCGGCGAGCACGAATCCAGCGAGGAACGCCCCCAGTTCCATGCTGAAACCAAGAAAATGCGCCAGCACGGCCGCGCCCAGCGCAACGGCGATGGAAATGATCATCATCACCTCGCCGGATTTCTCCCGTGCGGCTTCGGTCAGCAATCGCGGCAGAAACACGCGGCCAAAGAAGATCACGGCGGCGATGCCTCCGATGCGCAACGCCGAATTGGCGAGCACGAAGCCCCATTCTTCAAGTTCGGGCACGGGCAGCGATCGGGTGTCGCCGCCCGCGTCAGACCAGCGCGCGATCGCAGGCAGCGCCGCCAGCATCGCCAGCACGATCAGATCCTGCACCACGAGGATGGACAGCGCCAGTTGCCCCGCGGCGTGACGCAACTCGCCTCGCTCGGTGATCAGGCGCAGCACCACGGCGGTGGAAGACAGACTCATGGCCATGCACAACGCCAGGGCGGCCGGCGCACTGACGCCAAAGCCAGTCGCAACTGGCCAGCCGATGACAATGGATACCACGCATGACACAACGCCCGCGGCGATCATGCGCAGGGCGTTCCGACCAAAGACCGAAAGTTGCATGTGCAGGCCGATGCCGAACATCAGCAGCACGATCGCAAGTTGCGCGATGGCTTCCAGATTGGCGGGCGACACGATCCACCCCAGCGCGCCCGGACCCACAATCACGCCGCTGATGAGATACGCCGGAATCACCGCCAGCCGCATGCGTTGCAGCAGCAGCGCGACAACCGACGCCGTTGCCAGAACGATCAACAGGTCGATCACGTACGCGATCTGCGATGAGACGGCGGCCACCGTGACGGGGCAGAACATGGGGTGAATCGTACTGACCGCCGCAGCCGAACGCGTCAACCCTGGATCGCCCCGGGCGATTTCCTCATGAATGCACGCGCCGGGTTGGTTGATACAGGGGCGATCGCTAGAATCTTCAACCCTCAGGAGGGCTCGATGATGCCGTTCGCCAACGTTCAGGCCGGTCAAAAAGTCCTCGTGGGCATCCCCGTTTACAACGAGCAGGATCACGTGGGGAAAGTTCTGGCGGAAGTGCGGCGATATGCCTCGGACATTCTGGTCGTGGACGATGGCTCCAACGACGCCACGCCCATGCTGCTGGCGCAGCAGCCGGTGGAGGTGATTCGTCACGCGGAGAACCGTGGCTACGGCCGGTCGATGCAGGACATGCTGCGCTGGGCCAAGTTTGATGGTTTTGACTGGCTAATCACGATGGATTGCGATGAGCAGCACGAGCCCGCCGCCATTCCGAAATTCATGGAGCGCATCGCCGCGGGCGATTCGGATGTGATTTCCGGCAGCAGGTATTTGTCCGCCTCGCCCGATGACGATGCCCCGCCCAGCGATCGGCGCGCGATCAACAAACTCATCACCGATGAACTCAACGGACGATTGGGGCTTTCTCTCACGGACGGATTCTGCGGGTTCAAGGCGTACCGCGTCAGCGCATGCGATCGACTCGGTCTATGTGTGGATGGATACGATTTTCCCATGCAGTTCTGGGTGCAGGCCGTGGCGCACGGATTGCAGATCGAAGAACTGCCGGTGCGGTTGATCTACAACGATCCGACGCGGAGTTTCGGCGGTCCGCTGGATGATCCGGAATCGCGCCTTGAGATTTACCGCAGCACGATGCACCGCGAAATCCTGCGTTGCCGCCATCGCCTGCCGCGCAGCGCAGTCGCCGGCTTGACCGACTGCCGCGTCGCCGCATGCCAATGCCGCAGTCAGACGGCCTGAGCGCCGCCACGCCGATGCCGCACGCGAGCCGTCCAGCACCACCGCCAGCCGATGAACGTGCCGAATCCAACCTCCTGATCAAACCGCCGCGTTCGCAGTGGCTGGAACTGGTGCAGGCGCGCCCACAGGGGCAGTTGTTGGGCAGGTCTTTGGAGCAGTGGCGCGAGTTGACGCGCAGCGAACTGCAACTCGCGACGGATCGTCCCATCGTCGCCACCGGCCACCAGGCGTTGCTCTGGCATCCGGGGATTCTGGCGAAATATCTTGCGTGCCAGTCGTTCGCGCAGGAGCACGGTCTGGCGGTCGCGAACCTTGTCGTGGACCAGCACGCGGATGGCTTTGGTCAGTTCGACATTCCAATACGCAAGCCGGATGGATCGCTTGGAGTGCGCACGCTTGAGTTGTGTCGGCCCGCGCCGCGGCCGGATGTGCCAATGGGACGGCACGAGGCGTTCACCCCGCCGCGCCCGCCTGACCCGGTGCGGGGCGCACTTCCTTCGGTTGATGAAGGAGTGCGAAGAATCTTCCAGGCCGTGTACGCTCGCCGCGATGCGGACAACGCGGCGCTCCAGATGGCGTTGGCGCTGTCAGACCTGATGAATCGTTGGGTGTCTGCCATGCCGATCGTCACTGCGACGCACCTGATGCGGACGACAATGGCGGCGGCGATGATGCACGAAATGGTTGCCGACCCCTGGCGGTGCGCCGCGTACTACAACCGCGCGGTTCAACGCGTGCCGGAGGCGCGCATCGGCAAATTACTCGTGCGCGATGACCACGTCGAGTTGCCGCTGTGGCGAATTCGCGATGATGGACGGCGCATGCGCGCGTACGACAATGATGTGGATGAGGCCTTGAACGCTCATTCACCACATCGCCCCGATCTTCTGCCCCGCGCCCTGTTCATGACGGCCCTTGCGCGACTGGGCATGTGTGATTTGTTCATTCACGGCACGGGAGGCGCGGTGTATGACCGGGCGATGGAGTTGTGGATTCAAGATTGGCTGGGCGTGGGTGTGGGTTCGAAGACGATCGTCTCGGCCGACCTTCGATTGCCGCTGTTGTCTGAAGAAGATTCAGCGGTGAACGTCGTGCAGGCCGTCGCCGCCGCCCGCCGGATGTGGCACGATCCAGAGTCCGCATCATCGGAAGGCCAGCGAAGCGCCCGCAAGATGCAAATGGTCAGCGCGATCGACCAGCAGCCACGGAACTCCCTTGCGCGACGGGCCCAATTTGTTGCGATGCATCAGGAGTTGGAATCGCTGCGCGGAAAACATGCCGACGCAATTTCTCAGACGCAGAACGTGGCGCAGCAAGCCAAACGGCTTGCGACCGATCTGGCGATTGCCCAACGGCGAGACTGGGCGTTTCCGCTGTATCCGCCGCTGATGATCGATGACTTGGCCCGAGCCGTTGGTGAGGGTCATCGCGCGCCGAAAACGTAGATGACATCGACCGAATTGTGGTTCTGCGTCGTGCGATCGAGCAAATCGCACGAAGTGGAAGGTGGTGCTTATAGGTGGGCAGTTCCAAAACTTGGTTTTTAGCCAAAAACCGAAATAGTTTTTGGTCCCGCACAGCGAGGTTGCACGGGGTCATCTCGCTCGCTCAACGATCGCTCGTTCACTCAGCGTTCGCTTGATGGTTCGCCTGCACGCACCATCGTGACCTTGGTCGTGCTGCCGAAAGCGCCGAAGACCTTCAGCCTCATTTCGCTCTGTATCGCTACCACACCAAGGTCGGGCACGACGAAGTAGGTCGTCCGCTCATCCACGTCAGCCAAGCGAAGGTCGGCGGTGAATCGAATGGCCACGCGCTTGGCGATGAAATCGCCCAGCGGCGTGCTGATGCGCTGATCGCTGACGTATTCGATCGTTCGCGCGCCCTTGCCGGTCTCCCGCACGCTGGCGCGGTTCTGAAAATCCGTGACGCGCATCGCGGCATTGGAGCGATGCGGCGACCCGGGCCGCAATTCGGCAGGAAACAGCGTCAGCGCCGGGTTGAACAGTGTGAGGGCGTTTTCCTTCCGATCGATGTACGCCGTCATCACGACGCGGCCCTGCTCGTCGATCGTCCAATACTCGATCGTGCCGGAGGTTGATGTATCAGCAAACGAAGCGCCGAATTCATCCGTCGCTGAGCGAGTGATGATTGTCTGGCCTTCCGCACGGCCGTCGTCATTCACGTGGATGTAGGTATGCGTGAACGGTTCCGGGTTGTACACGTCAACAGCCTTGACGACGCCTTCGGCGGGCAATTCCTCCAGCAGTTCAAACAGCGGCGCGGGTTCAGCAGGGGCAGGCTCAACTCGCTGACGCTGTGCGCACGCGCTCAGCGCCGTGAGGAGCGTCACAAGCCCCAATGTGATTGCTGGTCGAATCATCTGCTCGATGTGCCTGTGTTCAGCCCCTTGCCTTTCCAGATCTTACGGATGTTCTCAAGTGTAGCGGGCTCAGTCACCGAACCGTCAGGATGGACGCGGCGGATGAGATCGCCTTGTGCGCTGTACAGCGAAGTGATCGCCGGAGTGTCGCTGGCGAGCGTGGTGAGCAACTGAAATCCGGCGGCCCCGTCGGTTGCGCGGCTCCACTGGTCAGTGCGCAAAGAAATCTGTGCCTTGCGGTTGGCGAAGTTGTAACTGTAATACTTGAGTTCCACCGGCTCGGTGACGTTTCGCGGCAGCAGCCGCCCGATGAGCCAGCCCAGCGGCTGAGACAGGTACACCTCGGGAATTTCCCATTCGTAGGGCTCGCGCGAATTGCTCGTGCGGTCGGCCTTGATCACCGTCAGGTGCGGCGGGGGGCCGCCCGGCGAGTAGGGAGTGCGCACGGCGGTCTCGGCTTCGGATTGTTCCGCCTCGCCTTGCCGCTGCGTGCCGCGAATCGACCAGGCTTCCTCGGATTGGTCCCACGCCATCCAATACAGCGCGATGGAGTCGTAGTACAGATCGCGCTCGGGCTGAATGGCGATGCGGCCCTGCACGCGGATCATGATGCCGGCCTTGCGCTCCGAAGTGTCGTAGGTTGACTCGGCGCGCTCCGGGTTCAATGCACCGCGCTTGGCTTCAAGAACCTCAAGCAGCGAATAGCCATGCTCGGTTTCTCCTGCGCCGTTCGGCCCGGCGGGGGAGTAGATGCGGAAACTCTGCTTGAGGCCGATGACGCTTCGAAGTTTGTCGGGCGTGATGGAGGCGATGAACTCGCGGCCGGCCTCGAGTTGCGACTTGCGCTCTGATGACAGTTCATCGGAATTGCGCAATTCAATTGTCTTGAAACTTGTTTCCAGAATCGGCTGCATGCGGGGCATGTGCTCAGGCAGCGTCTGCATTGTGAAGACCATGAACGTGTTGGCGCCGGTGGGCAGCAGGAGCCAGCCGGCAATCACCTGCTGATCGCCCCGCAGTTTGCGCTTGATGTAGCAGAGTTGTCCTTGGCGAGAGCCGGCCTGGAACTGCTCATTGGAGATCACCTCCACGCTTTGCCTGGTCTGCGCGAACTCGCGCATGAGGTCATCGATCTGCGCGGAGGCGGTGGGATGCGTGAGCGTTGACACCAGCATTTGAATCCGCAACGTCCATGTCGGCGTGGCTGGGTCATCGCTGACCGAAAGGGTCAGTTGGCCGTTGGATTTCTCGGCCACCACTGCGGCACCTGCCGGCAGGTGCATCCTCAAACCGAGGGCATCGGCCTCCAGCGGGGTGGATTCAAGCCTTGGATCGAGGGTCGAATCGGCAATTTTTGCGCCTTTTTGCCCCGATTTGGCCGTTTGGGCCAGGGAATGCGTGTTGGGTGTGCATAGGGTTGCGACGCTCAAAATGAGGAGCATCAGGGCGAAGTGAGGCCGTGGATTTCGTGGAACGATGATCTGGCGATGAATGAAAAACATGGGTCAGACTCTATTCGGGCGCGAAACCGGGAGTGGTGGTCGGAATTCGTCAGAAATCCGGCAAATGTGTGTGATCGCGTGAGTTGACAGATTCGCGGCACATCGTATCATCACCGATTCGCACTCACTGGAAGGGGTGGGGGTGACACGGCCGCGGCCGGTTGGTCCGGACGCGGTGTTGGTATCGACGACGACTTCACGATTGACGACTTTTTGCACTCGCAACACTATGACTGGCGGCAAGATTAGAATTCGGATGGAAGCCTACGACCATCAGGCTCTGGACGCCTCGGCGAAGGAGATCGTGGACCACGCCAAGCGCACCGGCGCTCGGGTGGCCGGTCCGGTTCCGCTGCCGACGCGGCGCGAGATTTACACCGTCAATCGTTCTCCGTTCATCGACAAGAAGTCGCGTGAGCAATTCGAGATTCGCACACACAAGCGAATCATCGACATCACTGAACCCAACGCCCGCACCGTCGAAGCCCTCAACCGGCTCGTCGTTCCAGCGGGCGTTTTCGTCAAGATCAAGGCCTAACTCCCCATGCCCGCGGCAATCCTCGGACGAAAAATCGGCATGACCCGCCACTTCCGGGAAGACGGAAGCAATATCCCCGTCACCGTCATTGAAGCCGGCCCGTGCGCTGTCACTCAGGTGAAGACCACCGAGACCGACGGGTACGCGGCGGTGCAGTTGGCGTTTGATGAAGTGAAGCCCCGCCGCAGCACCATGGCGATCATCGGTCATGACGCCAAGGCCGGCAGTGGTCCTCGGCGCATGCACCGCGAGTTGCGGCTTGAGGATGACAAGGCCGCCGGCGAATTCCAACTCGGCCAGACGGTTGATGTCAAGGCTCTGGAAAACGTGATGTATGTCGATGTGGTGGGCGTGAGCAAGGGCAAGGGCTTCCAGGGGGTCATGAAGCGGCACAATTTCAAGGGCATGTTCGCAAGCCACGGCACCGAGCGCATGCACCGCCACGGCGGATCGATCGCTTCGCACGCCACCAACCGCGGCCGCGGCCCCAAGCCCAAAAAGGGCAAGCGAATGTCCGGCCAAATGGGCGCGGAGCGCGTAACCGTCCGCAACCTTGATGTGGTGGCGATTGACCCAGAAAAGAATCTCCTGCTGGTGAAGGGCCCAGTGCCCGGCGCCAACCAGGGTCTGTTGTTTATCCGAGCATCCACTCGACCGAACCGTTCGAAAGCGAGGAAAATGGCTGAAGCCGCGAAGTGAGATCACTTCACGGTGATTGTGAAGGCCCACCGCGGTCAGCGGCATGACGGGAACCACACAATCAAAACAGCATGATTGAGATAACCGAGTCAACAGTCCCTGCTTCCCACCCCGCGTTCAGCGGTGAGTTCAGATGAACTCAAACAGGTGCGAAGAGGGTGAGGCACAAAGCACGAACGAGTCCTTCGGACTTCAATTCCGCAGGATCGCAGGTATGCACCCATGATCGAACTCCCCATCTACAACAAGACGGGCAAGCAGGTTGACACGCTTGCCATTGATGAAGCGCAACTCGGCAACGAGGTGCGCCCGGCTCTGCTCAAGCAGGCCTATGTCATGTTCCACGCCAACCGCCGGCAGGGTTCGGCCCGCACCAAGAACCGCAGCCGCGTGGAAGGATCGACGCGAAAACTCTATCGCCAGAAGGGCACCGGCAACGCCCGCGCGGGCACCGTGCGAACCAACCTTCGCAAGGGCGGCGGCGTGCCTTTTGCCAAACTTCGCACCCACGAAGATTTCCGGCAAGACATGCCCAAGAAAATGCGCCGCCTGGCTAACCGCAACGCGCTGCTGGCCAAACTCGTGGACAATGAGGTCAAATGCTTTGACGACCTTGGCTTCGGCGAGCCCAAGACGCAGGCCTTCAAGGCCGTGCTCGACGCCGTGGGCATCAACCGCAGTTGCCTGGTCGCGCTGGACAACGGCAATCGCAACGCGGCGCTTTCAGCCCGCAACCTGCCGGGCGTTGACACCATTCGCGTTGATCAACTGAACGCCTACGACTTGCTCAACCACCGCTTCCTCGTGGTGGACCGCACATCGCTGGAGGCGTTCCTCAGCGGCACATTATGGACGGGCGCCAACGGCGAGGCTGACGGTGAAGAGACAGCCGTACCGCAGGCCAAGGCAGTGAAGCCCAAGAAGGCCGCCAAGCCTGCCGCGAAGAAAACCACCACGAAGAAGAAGACTTCGAAAAAGGCGGTTGAATCATGAAGCCAACCACCGTCATTCATCGTCCGCTGATCACGGAAAAGAACACGTTCCTCTCCGACAAATTCAACCGCTATGGGTTTGAGGTCGACACCAAGGCGACCAAGGACCAGATCAAGCGGGCCGTCGAGGAACTCTACAGCGTGCGCGTGCTGGAAGTCGCCACGCAGAATCGCCGCGGCCGCACTCGTCGCAATCGCTTTGGCACGTACGTGCAGGGGGCGCACAAGCGCGCCGTGGTGAAGGTGCATCCCGACGACAAGATCGACCTGTTCTGATTCATAAGACTCAAGCCCAAAGACACACTCATGGCCATTCGCATATACAAACCAACGACCAACGGCAGGCGGAACGCTTCGGTGAACCTGCATGAAGAGGTCACGCGCCGCGAGCCGGAGAAATCGCTGCTGGCGCCGCTTCGCCGCACCGGCGGGCGCAACGTGCAGGGCAAGATCACCACGCGCGGCCGGGCCGGCGGACACAAGCGCCGCTACCGCCTGATCGATTTCCGCCGCACCAAGGACGACATGGCCGCAAAGGTCAAGGCGATCGAATACGATCCCAACCGCACCTGCCATATCGCGCTGGTTGAGTACGCCGATGGAACGCTGCGATACATCCTCGCGCCGCGCGGGATCAAGGTCGGCAACAATGTGCTGAGTTCATTGAACGTCATTGAGCCGGAACTCGGCAACACGATGCCGCTGCGGCACATTCCCACCGGCCTCACCGTGCATAACATTGAGTTCGAACCGGGCAAGGCGGGCGCGTTGTGCCGTTCCGCAGGTTCCGGAGCGAGACTCTCCAACAAGGAAGGCCAGTGGGCGACGCTGGTGTTGCCTTCAGGAGAAATCCGTCAGGTGTCGCTGGATTGCCGGGCCACCATCGGCCAGTTGGGCAATCTGGATCACCAGAACGTCAAACTCGGCAAAGCCGGGCGCAATCGCTGGCGCGGCCGCAAGGGCAAGACGCGCGGCATGGCGATGAGCCACCACGCTCACCCGATGGGTGGTGGCGAAGGTCGTTCCAAGGGCGGCCGCGAGCCGGCCGGTCCTTCGGGAACCAAGGCCAAGGGCGGACACACCCGCTCGCCGGGAAAGTGGACCGATTCTCGCATCATTCGTCGCCGCAAGAGCACGCGGTACGGTCAGTTGAAGATCTGAACTCGAATTTGAAATCTGAAATCTGAAATCTGAAATTCATCACCTATGTCACGTTCACTGAAAAAAGGCCCGCACGTCGTTGAAAGCGTCTACCGCAAGGTGGAGCGTCTCAACACCGCCAATCGTCGCCAGCCGATCAAGACCTGGGCGCGCGCCTGCACCATCGTGCCGGAGTTTGTCGGTCACACCTTCCAGGTGCACAACGGCCGTGCGTTCATCGATGTGTTCATCACCGAAGACATGGTGGGCCACAAACTCGGCGAGTTCAGCCACACTCGCATGTTCCGTGGTCATACGAACAAGAAGGAAGGCATTGAAACCGAGGCCGGCGCGCCAGGCGGGAAGGGCGGCGGCAAGGGCGGAAAGGGCGAGTAGTTTTCGCAGAGGTTTGATTCACATGACTTACAAGGCAGTCCATCGATTCGCTCGCATCGCCCCGCGCAAGGCGCGGCTGGTCGCGGCGCTTATCCGCGGCCGGCAGGTTGACGAAGCGCTCACGCAGCTGGATCTCTCCAAGAAGCGCGGCGCGTGGTACCTCAAGTACGTGCTCAAGAGCGCCATCGCCAATGCGGAGGAGAACGACGCTGACCGTCGGTACCTGTACGTGACCGAATCGCGCGTCGATGAAGGCCCGACGATGAAGCGGTTCCAGCCCAAGGATCGCGGCCGGGCTCACCAGATTCTCAAGCGCACCAGTCACCTGGTGGTCGCCGTTGATGAAAAGGAAGCATAAATGGGACAGAAGACCCATCCATTTGGTTTGAGAGTCGGCATCACCGAGGCGCACAAGTCGCGGTGGTACGCCCCCAAGGCGCTCTTCGCGGAGTTGCTGGTCGAAGACTACAACATCCGCAAATACGTTGACAAGCGTCTGAACCGCACTCCTCCGTTCGCGGCGGTCAGTGATGTGCACATCGAGCGCACGCGCGAGGAATTGACAGTGATCGTCAAAACCGCGCGGCCGGGCCTGGTCATTGGACCCAAGGGCG
Source organism: uncultured Phycisphaerales bacterium (assembly GCA_946886375.1). Next base: position 3,992 of record CAMPIL010000013.1, on the reverse strand, counting down.
CGGAAATCGAGAAACTCACCAACGACCTGCAGGCCCTCACCGGCCGCAAGGTGCAGGTGAAGATCGTCGAGATCAAGAATCCCGACACCGACGCGATGCTGATTGCTGAGTCCATCGGCGAGCAGATGAAGAAGCGCGCCAACTTCCGCAGGCTGCTCAAACAGCGCACCGAAGGCGCGATGCAGGCGGGCGCCAAGGGCATTCGCATTCAGGTGTCCGGTCGGCTGGGCGGCGCAGAAATGTCCCGCACGTTCAACACGCGGCTTGGTTCGATTCCGCTTTCGACGCTCCAGGCCAACGTGGATTACGCGCTGGTGCACGCGTTTACGACCTACGGCACCATCGGCGTGAAGGTATGGGTCTTCAAGGGCCTGTTCACCGACAGCGAGGAAGAACAGATTGATTCCAAGGCCGCTGGCGCTCGCGCCCGCGCCCGAGGCAGAAGGTAACCCCCGGAAGGCCGCTTGCGGCTGAACACAGGTAATGAAGCAAAGAGTTCGAACGAATCAGGATTGACGCACCATGGCCAACATGCCCAAACGAGTGAAGTTCCGCAAGCAGCAGCGCGGCGTGCTGAAAGGCAACGCGACGCGCGGCAACTACGTTGCTTTCGGAGACTACGGCCTGCAGGCGCTGGAACCGCACTGGATTTCTTCGCGGCAGATCGAAGCCGGTCGCGTCGCCGCCATGCACTTCCTTCGCCGCCAAGGCAAGGTGTACATTCGCGTGTTCCCGGACAAGCCGATTTCCAAGAAGCCGCTGGAAACGCGAATGGGCAAGGGAAAGGCCGAGACCGAATACTGGGCTGCTCGCTGCAAGCCCGGCACGATTTTGTTTGAGATCACCGGCGTGCCCGAGGATGTCGCCAAGCAGGCCATGGCGCGCGTCGCACACAAGATGCCGGTGCGCTGCCGGTTCGTTGGACGACGCCTGGCGGTGTGATGTGATGGCGCAAGCGTGCCTCGAACGACCACTGATAACTGATCACTGACTACAGACTGCTGCCCATGAAAGCCAAAGAAGTTCACAATCTCAGCGACGAAGAAATCAAGATCGAGACCCAGCGTCTGCGCAAGCGGCTGTTTGAGCTGCGCACGCAGGCGGTGACGGAAAAGATCGAAGACACCTCGCAGTTCGGCAAGGTGAAGAAGGACATCGCCCGCGTTCTCACCGAGGCCAGCACCCGTCGAAAGGTCGTCGCATCGAAGTAATGCCGCTCGCGGCTTAGCCACGCACCGAAACACCATGAGTCACACGCACGACATCAAAGTTCCCGAGAAATCGCCTCGCAAGATCGGCATCGTTGAATCCGACAAGCGCGACAAGACCCGCAAGGTGGCGATCAACTTCTCCGTCAAGCACCCCAAGTACGGCAAGTACATGAAGAAGAAGACCGTGCTGCACGTGCACGACGAGAAGAACGCGTCGAAGCTCGGCGACCGGGTGGAAATCGCCGAGTGCCGGCCGATCTCCAGAACCAAGTCGTGGATTCTGCTGCGCGTGGTGGAGTCTGCGGCGGTGGTGGAAGTCTGAATCTGCAAAGCCCTGATGCTTGAAAGTGAAGTGAAGCCATGATTCAAAAAGAAACCAGAATGGACGTCGCCGACAACACCGGCGCCAAGATTGTGCAGATGATCGGCGTGCTGGGCGGCTCGACGGCCAAAGGCAAGTTCACCCGCCGCACCATGGGCGTGGGGGACAAGTTCGTGGGCACGGTGAAGAAGGCCATTCCCAATGCCGACGTCAAGCCCGGCGACAAGGTCAAGGCCGTCATCGTGCGCACCAAGTATCCCACCCGCCGCGCCGACGGTTCCTATGTCCGCTTTGACTCCAACGCCTGCGTGCTGATCGCAGACGACGGCAATCCGCGCGGGACGCGCATCTTCGGGGCCGTGGCCCGCGAACTGCGTGAGAAGAACTACATGAAGATCGTTTCGCTCGCCACGGAGGTCGTGTAATCCCATGCCAAGGCACATTCGAAAAGGCGATACGGTGATGGTGCTCTCGGGCAATGAGCGCGGGGCCACGGGCGCCGTGCTGCGCATCCTCACCAAGACCGATCGCGTCGTGGTGCAGGGCGTCAACGTCCGCGCCAAGCACCTCAAGCCCAGCCAGGCCAATCCCCAGGGCGGCATCGTGCGGCGCGAAATGCCCATCCACATCAGCAAGGTCAATCCCGTGGTGGATGGCAAGCCAACCCGAGTGCGCTACGTGAGCAAGCCCAACGGCTCCAAGGCTCGCGTGGCGGTGCGCGGCGGGAAGGTGCTGCACGAACTGCACGGAGGCAAGAAGAAGTAATTTGAGTTTTCAACTCGCCAACTCTGAACCTGAGATGTGCGAGTTGAGATGAAGGAATGACCCATGGTCGCTGAGACAGAAACAACCAGACAAACGCCGCGGCTGCAGAAGATCTACCGCGAAACCATCGTGCCCAAGGTCATGAAGGAATTCGGCCTGGACAATCCGCACCAGGCGCCGCGCCTCATGAAGGTGGTCATCAACACCGGCGTGGGCAAGTCGCTTGAGAACCAGAAACTCAAGCCCGAAATCCGAGACACCGTCATCAGCACGCTGTCGACGATCTCCGGCCAGAAGCCGATCATGATCCTGGCGCGGAAATCCGTCGCGAACTTCAAGGTGCGCGAAGGCGCGCCGTCGTCGTTCATGGTCACCCTGCGGCGCGACCGCATGTGGCATTTCCTGGACCGCCTGATGAACCTGGCGATCCCCCGCATCAAGGACTTCCGCGGCGTGAAGGACAGCTCGTTTGACACTCACGGCAACTACTCCATGGGACTCACAGAGCAGGCGGTCTGGCCCGAAATCAACATGGCCAACGTCAACTTTTCCCACGGTATGCACATCAACATCGCATTTGAAAACTCCACGCCCGAGATGAGCCGGTTCGTGCTTCGCGAACTCGGCATGCCTTTCGTGCGGCCGGAGGCGTGATTTGGATTTCAGATTGAAAATGACACTCAGCACTCAGGACTCTTTCTCCCATGGCCAGTAAACGCGTCTTTGCACGAATGAATGAGAAGCCCAAGTTCTCCACCCGCAAGCGGAACCGCTGCCAGTTGACCGGGCGGGCTCGCGGCGTGTATCGCAAGTTCGGCATCAGCCGAATCATGCTGCGCGAACTGGCGCTCAAGGGAATGATCCCGGGAATGAGAAAAGCAAGCTGGTAATGAAGAAGTGGACAATGGCCAGTGGTCAGCAATCAAACGATCTGCTGGCGGCAACACTGACCACTGAAGACTGATCACTAGGAACTACAATGGCTCAGCAAGATCTCACAGCAGACATGCTCACACGGATCCGCAACGCGGCGCGAAACAACGCCAAGGCGGTGAAGGTGTTGAACAACAAACTCAACCGCGGCATCGTGCAGGTGCTCAAGGACGAGGGCTACATCGCCTCCTATGATGTGATCGATGACGGCCGTCAGGGCGTCATCAGCATCACCTTGAAATATGGCGACCGTGGCGAGCGGCTGATCAACACCATCGACCGCGTTTCGCGGCCCGGCCGCCGGGTGTACGGCGGTGTGACCGAACTGCCCCGCCCAATTCAGGGGCTGGGCATCGCCATCGTCTCCACCAGCAGCGGCGTGCTGAGCGACCGCCAGGCTCGTGAAAAGAAAGTCGGCGGCGAAGTCGTCGCCATTGTCACCTAACCGGAACACCACCATGTCCCGCATTGGAAAGCAATCCATCAAGGTCCCCGCAGGCGTCAAGGTCAATCTCGACCCCAAGTCGCGGACCATCAACATCGACGGGCCCAAGGGCAAGTTGTCCTTTATCTATCGCCCGGAAGTCATCGTCGTGTGGAACCAGGGCGAGAACTCCATCGTCTGCTCCATCAAGGACAGCGACATGGAACTCAAGGTGCCCCGCGCTTTGTGGGGAACCACCCGCGCGCAAATTCAGTCCATGATAGTGGGCGTGACACAGGGGTACAGCAAGAAACTGGAAGTCGTCGGCGTGGGTTGG
>CAMPIL010000012.1 GCA_946886375.1 uncultured Phycisphaerales bacterium | reverse complement strand
CGACACTTCACAGCACGAGCTGACGACAGCCATGCAGCACCTGTGCACGTTCCACTACGAGAGTGTCACTCCTGTTTCTAGGAGTTAATCCGTGCATGTCAAACCTAGGATAAGGTTCTTCGCGTTGCTTCGAATTGAGCCACATGCTCCACCGCTTGTGTGAGCCCCCGTCAATTCCTTTGAGTTTTAGCCTTGCGACCGTACTCCCCAGGCGGTGCACTCAACGTTTTTACTTCGGCCGAGGGGGTGTCAGAACCTCCTCGATCTAGTGCACATTGTTTACGGCGTGGACTACCGGGGTATCTAATCCCGTTCGCTACCCACGCTTTCGTACATCAGCGTCAGAACAAGCCCAGCGGCCTGTCTTCACCATTGGCGTTCCGATAGATATCAACGCATTTCACCACTCCACCTATCGTTCCGACCGCCCCTACTTGTCTCAAGACGTGCGGTTCGCCGTGCAATTCCTCGGTTGAGCCGAGGGCTTTCACACGACGCCTGCACGTCCGCCTACGTACGCTTTAAGCCCAATGAATCCGTCTAACGCTCGAGACCTCTGTATTACCGCGACTGCTGGCACAGAGTTAGTCGTCTCTTCCTTTGGCTTTGGTCATTGTGTTCCTAAAACCTGACAGCAGTTTACACCCCGAAGGGCTTCATCCTGCACGCGGCATTGCTCCATCACGCTTGCGCGCATTGTGGAAGATTCGTTACTGCAGCCTCCCGTAGGAGTCCGGACAGTGTCTCAGTTCCGATGTGGCGGGCCATGCTCTCACACCCGCTACCCGTCAAAGCCTTGGTGAGCCGTTACCTCACCAACTAGCTGATAGGACGTTCCCCGCTCTTGAGGCGGCAAGCCTTTGATCTCTCGACCACATCAGGTATTACCCAGAGTTTCCCCTGGCTATCCCTGACCTCAAGGCACGTAGGAACGTATTACTCACCCTTTCGCCGCTCTACTCGAGGATTGCTCCTCTTTCGCGCTCGACTTGCATGTTTTAGCCATGCCGCCAGCGTTCAAACTGAGCCAGGATCAAACTCTTCAATTGATTGATCAGCCCCGCGAATCTTTCGACTCGCGAGGAGGTATTCACTGAAGAACTGAAGCCCTGGCGACCACCCAATCGCTCTGGCGGAGCGACTGAATGGACGGTCACGTCGGGCCAACAACCCGACGCCGGCAGGCGGCTAACCTGCCGGATTTTTCAAACATCACTGCCATTGACGCACTATGTGCGACAACGACACATTCATGTTGGAATTGAACATATCTGGCATCACAAGGATGTTTGATGGACGATTGGGCTGTGAATCCCATTCGCCCGCGATCTTTTTCCCGGGCCGCCGATGTTTGTGACAACATCGACTTTCCGGGCACATCCTCGCGGCGTACCCAACTGTTCACTTTTCAAAGAGCAGGTGCCAAGCCACAACTGGCCCGGCCGATTGCCCGGGTTCATAGATAACCCAAATGCAAGGGAAACCATTGTAACGGCCTCCCTTGGCCTGTCAACGCCATTGGCGGGCATTCTGAATGGTTTTTGGAAAACTTTCAAGGCCCCATAAATCACCCGGAGAAGACCCAGAAAACGCCATCTGGCTCATCCGGGTCAGCGACACCCCACGGCCTCACGGCTCAACGAGCACTTTCAGGACCTCCGACGCCCATAATCCCCCCGCCGCATCCGACAGCCGGACGCGACGACCAACCAGACTGATCACATCAATCTCTCGGCGAGCAAGCATCGCGATCGCTTCAGTCATCGATCCCTGGAATGAACCGATCACTTCCACTTCATGGAGTATCACCGGGTTCAGATCGATCGCGCTCAGCGCATCGGATTCAAACAGCGACTTCAACAGAATCTTGCCTCGCGGCCGCACGAGTTGCATCGCCAATTCAAAGCCCGCAGCCGTTCCTGTGCACTCCACCACGATGTCTTGATCGGCGCGCCGACCGGTCTCGCTTGTCGACCGGTGCTTGATGCCCCACTTCTCGCACAGCGAAAATGACGCTTCGTCCTCACCGAGCAACCTGACCGATGCGTTCAACTTCGCCATCACCTGAGCGGTCAGCAGCGCCAGTGAATCGTTGCCAAGCACGGTGATGTAGGGCTTGCCGACAATCGTCAACTGACCGGCCGCCTGGCACGCTGCGGCCAGTTCCACAGCGAACACCGCTGCGTCATCGTCAACGTTGTCAGGCACGAGGGCCAGACTGCTCAACGGGATTGTGAATCGCTCCGCAAGACAGCCGCCGACATCGCGGCCGAGGATTTTCCGATTACGGCAATGGCGGCTCAAACCTGCGAGGCACAACTCGCACTTGCCGCAGAAACTCACCGGCGACCCGACGACGCGTTTCCCGATGAGATTCGGCGCACGCCCGTCGACGCTTTCAACCACGCCAACGAACTGATGTCCCGGCACACCTGGGCGCATCGCGCTCTTGCATGGCGCCAGGTCAGCGCGGGAAATCGCGGCCTGGGACAATCGGACCAGTGCTTCCGCCGCACCCGGCGTCGGATGGGCCGCCCGCTGATCCAGCCGAATGCTCGTGCCGTCGAATATCAACGCTCGCATCATCGCTCCAGGATGATGACATCGGCCGGGAACGCGGCAGTCTGAAGATCACTCTTGCGCATTCGCGCGTTGGCTGGCCCAGTTTCGGTCAGGACCGCGGCGGCTGCGCTTCGTCCTCGTAGGTGCTGCGCTGCGACTTCGGCCGCAGCCCCGCGGGCGGCGCTGGCTTTTCCCAGTGCCGGCTGGTCCAGAACGCCAACTTTTCCCAGATCGTGTCATCGCGGTAGTAGGTCGGAAACAGATACTCGGACTGCGCAGTAAACGCGCTGCCGGCCGCTGACGCGCCCTGGTACCACGCCAGCCAGCGATGCGAATCCATGTCGAACGACAGCCCGGTGAGCGTGTGCAGCGAATCTTCCGCGGCCTTATTGATCGTTAGTTCGCGCGCATCGAGCGAGGCGATCAATCCCTGCACGACCCGGTCTTCCGGATATTGCCCCAATGCCACCGCGCACGCCACGCGCACATCCGAGTGCTGCGATTCATCGCGCAGAACGCGCAACAAGTCTGCCACCACTGCTGGATTGTGCAGTCGCTGCAAACCCTTCGCCGCCTCCCAGCGCACTTGAATATTGGGATCATCCAGATGGGGCATGATGCGCAAGGCGTCTTCAGGCTCGCCCCAGCGCGCCAAGGCGCGAATGGCTGCGGCTCGCGCGATCGGATCGGTCTCGTTGAGCACCTTGTCACGATACGCGGCGATGTAAATATCCACGCCGCCCCAAGGCGCGTTGGAAATCAGCGTCGTGCCTTCGCGGCGGTTGTCGGCGTTGTGCGGGTCCATCATCATCCTCGCCGCATCGGCCGGCGAGGTCGGCTTGATCGACGCCGCCAGGCCTTTGAAGTCCTGCTCCAGCGTGTCGCAGCCGTTGAACACCGCAACGCCACCAATCAGCATTGCGAGAATGAAGAAAATCCGAGTCATCGCGTTCACCTTGAGCAAGACATCGAGCAAATGATCGAACATCGAAGTCAGCGCTTGCTGACGATTGGCAGCAGTGTAAAGGACCGGCGCGGCTGTGGCGAGCGGCCGGCTGCCTACCGCCGCCTCAGGATCAGGAACTCTGCGCCATCACCGCGGCCTGCGAGGCCCGGACGCGCAGCATGTCGATCATCGAACGGACCTCATCGGCCATTTTGCTGTTGGGGAATTCGCGGATGATGGCGTCGCCGACCTGCGCCGCCTCGGCCCAGCGATGGTCGTTCACCGCAAGTTTGAACTGCATGCTCAGGTGCTCGCGGTGCTTGCTGACCACGCTCTGAGCGATGTTCGCCAGCCTGCCGGCCTCTTCGCGAGTCATATAGCGGTCCAGTTCCTTGAGCAGGGTCATGGCCGTGTCCACCTCATCGCGCTGGGCGGCCTCGAGGAATTGCGATTCCAGTTCCTTCTTATGGTCTTCGCGGGCCTGCAGGATGCGTTGATCAAGTTCCTGCACCAGGTGATGGGCCGGATACAACCGCCGAATCGTTGCCGCCTCGCGATGCGCGCTGGCCCAATCGCGAGCCTGCAGAATCTGCTCGAACTGGTTCAACGCCTGCAGAACCTTGTCCTCGTAGGCGGCGTGCCCGGCCTGGAGTATCCGGGTGCGGTAGGCCTCGGCCTCCTCGCGCCGCCCGAACACGTTGGCCATGTCGTCGCACAAGGTCAATCCAGCGCTGTAATCGCGATGCTGAATGTCTTCCTCGATCGCCCGGCGAAGCAGGTCCAGTTCCTGATCGCGGAACAGCACGCGCTTGGCGATATCGGAGAGCATGCTGTTCTGATACAGCTGCGCGAGCATGTTCTCCACCGATCGGTGCGTCGCCTTCGTCAAGGCCGTGTCTTCTGGCGATGGTCCCCGCGAATTCAGTTCACTCAGCAGAATCGCCAGTGGAAGCGTCGCCCCGGCGACCACCAATCCGACCAGGCCTGCGATCAGGCTCGCTGATCCGATTGCCTCATGCTGGCGGGATGCGCCGAAGACGACCAATCCCAGACACGCCAGCCCCACTGCTGCCTCGAGCACGACTAACGATGCAGGCATTCCAGTACGCTTGGGCTTGGCCATGGGTGATCTTCTCGGTGGAACATGAACGGGCGGGCAGCGCGCAGGCCCATCAACTGCCGGGCGTGGGTTTGCCGCAGTCAAAGGTCATTGGGACCATGCACAGGAACTTCAGCGGCGCGGTTCCGGTGTTGACGAACTGGTGCACCGTATTGGGCTCAACGAACAGCACGTCGCCCGCGCAAATGTCGTGGAACTCGCCATCGCTTTCGGCCCGGCCGGCCCCTTCGACAATGAAAATCTCGTGCTCGTAGTTGTGGCTGTGATGAGGGGTGTTCCCGCCGGGCTCGACGGTGAAATGGCGCATCGCGAAATTCGGCGCGCCGTCGGCCCGGCCGACCATCATGCGCATGGTGACGCCCTTGACTCCCTGCATCTGCATGGGGGTTCCGGGAGTTTCATCAGCACGTCGCACCAGCATCGGCCTGCTCCATCGCGGCAAGACAGCCGCAAACACCACCAATTCGGTACGGTACTCTATCACCAACCGACGCAACCGGTCCAAGCATTCTTCTATTCGGATGAACCCCATTGGCTGCCCCAATCATCACACCTTTTGTGCTTGGCGAATACCAGACCAACTGTTTCGTCGTGACGCCGGGCACGCCGGCCGAAGGCATGTCCTGCTGGATCGTGGACTGCGGTTTCCAGCCTGAGCAGATGTTTCAATGGATCGAGCGCCACCGGCTGCGGCCGACGGCCATCCTCCTGACGCATTCGCATCTGGATCACATCGCGGGGGTTGATCGCGCGCTCAGCCGTTTCGGCCGGCTTCCTCTCTACATCCACGAAGCCGAGGCGCGGTTCTGCAGCGACGCCATGCTCAATCTTTCCGCGCTCATCGGAATGCCGGTCACGTGCACCGAACCGGATCACCTCTTCAAGGATGGTGAAGTGCTGGAACTGAACGGCAGCCGCTGGCGCGTGATGCACGCGCCCGGCCACAGCCCTGGCGGGGCATGCCTCATACACGATGAATCCAATCAGGCGATCGTCGGCGATACGCTGTTCGCAGGCAGCATCGGCCGCTTCGACTTCCCTACTTCCAACGCGCAACACTTGCGGGCCACGATCCAGCGGCTGATGACACTGCCCGATGACATGATGATCTATCCGGGTCACGGTCCGAAAACGACCATCGGCGAGGAGCGAATGCAAAATCCTTACGTTCTCGAAGGTTTTTAGTCGATTGCCCCGGTGTGAGGGTCGATAAAAGCGGACTGCCAGACCCAGGAGCACGCCCATGCGATTCATCAAACCGCTGCACAACTACCTTTCGCATCCGCACCGCACGCTGCGCGAAGTCGCGCCGGGTGTCTGGGTGCAGGTGCGTGCAACTTCGCCGCTGACATCGTGGGAAACTCCCGCGGTGCTGCACAGGATTCAGAACGCGCTGACATCGCTACACCGCAAGCCAAGCGCGGTTGATCTGCAAGAGTACCTGAATCGCGTCGAACGCAAGGCGGCGTGAGCACCGCCTCGGTACGGAACAGGCGTCCTTGGCAACGAGGCCCCAGACAGTTGTAGTACTTGGCCGGCCAGCATTGCCGAAGTAGTTCGCCTCAGACTTACGATGACTGGGTCAAGATATCGCCCAAGCGGCTGCCAGCATGGGGGTACCGAATAAATGTCCCGCCCCCGACAACCGCTGCGGAGTGTGCGCTAATTTCAAAGTGGTTCTCGAAGCGCGGCTTCTATTGGGAGTTGGCGGGATCATCATGGCTGATCGATTGTCGATTTAATCCACTCATTCACCCTACGCTCGAGCACGTTGAGCGGCACCGCGCCGGCTCCCAACACGACATCGTGGAAGTCGCGGATGTCGAACTTCGCGCCGAGTTCCTTTTCCGCCCTTTCGCGCAGCGCGCGGATTCGCAGTTCGCCGATCTTGTACGCCGCAGCCTGACCGGGCCAGGCGATATAGCGGGTTACGTCGTCTTCAATGGACGAATCCGAAAGCAATGTGTGTTGCTTCAGGAATTCAACCCCTTGCTCTCGCGTCCATCCGAGCCAATGAATTCCAGGATCAACAACGAGACGGCATGCGCGGTGCATCTCCGAGGCCAGCGCCCCGATCCGCGCTGTCGGCGTCTCGTATAGTTCCATCTCATAGCCGAGCCTCTCTGCATACAGCGCCCAACCCTCGCCAAAGGCGCTGAACCACACCGAACGGCGAAATGGCCGCAGCGCCTCGTTTTCAGCCGCCAATGCAATCTGCAGGTGATGCCCGGGAACTCCTTCATGCATTCCAAGCGGTGTGATGAAACACCGCAGGTGCGCACGAGGCTCACTCAAATCAACCGTCACAACGCTCGCCATGCCACTGCGCAGACTGCCTTGGCGGTACGCAACAATGCCACCATCTCGACCGACGCTTGGATTTGGCGCCACGCCAAAGGTCAGTTGAGGGAGTCTCTTGAAGAATTGCGGCAGCCAATGATCCACCATTTTGAAGACATGCTGGTATTCGCGAAGCACTGTTTCTCCATCATCAGATCGAGATGACGGGTCCTGCAGAATGTTCGTGCGAAATGCGGCGAACAGTTGCAGATCATCAAGCAGACGCAGATCTTGATCGGCAGCATAAAAATCTGTTTTCCGAATCGTCGCAATCAGATCACTCCAAATTCGCCTGACCTCTGCCACACCAAGAGCATGGACCTGTTCCGGTTCAAGGTCAGTTTCGGCCAATTCACGAAGACAATAACGGTAGAACTCCTTACCAAGCGGAACCTCGCGCACCCCGACGGACGATCGGCACGCCGGCAAACATTCGGATTCAATGAACTGCAACAATTTATTCATTGATGCCCGGAGGCGCGGCATCTCAGTTTCGTTGAACTGGCGCCACAATACGTCTCGTTCACGGGTCGGCAACATCTCCCATGCGGACGAAAAGGGATACTGCAGTTCCTCAAATTTTGCACCGAGCAGTATGGTAATTTCCGTGGGAATGTTCTGCACAGTAATACGCGACGGCGTGACCTTCTTCGCGATCAGACGCCGCATCAATTCAATCGTCCGATCGACAGTGTCGCTGGTCGACCGAATCGTGTTCACATATGCCCGGCACTGCTCAATGCTTGAAATGCGGGTGGAAAGTCCCAACGAACCAACGCGCCGGTGAACACCCCAGAATGGACCGATCGGCCAGCGAATATCGTTGAACTCGCACGAGTCAGCGGCTTGAAGCCATGCGCGGGCAACGTCATAGTCGTCGTGCAATGCCTTTGAAATTGCATTTCGATCTATCAGAGTAAGTCGCCCCCGAATCTCCCGAATGCGCTCGCAAACGAGAGAGTTCGTATCAGAATCGTATTTCTGCTCAGGGGGCAACGCCCAAAATGCATCTATTTCGTCAAGCACCTGATTCACTTGCGAATCGGCATCGCGACCGTTCACTTCAGCCGTGATCACAAAGCAAAAAATGGTCGCAGCAAATCGCATCAGTCGTAGCATCGTTCACCTCATTTTCGCAATTGCGACATCCACTCATTCACGCGCCGTTCCAAAATGCTCAGCGGCACCGCGCCGGCTCCCAGCACGACATCGTGGAAGTCGCGGATGTCGAACTTCGCGCCGAGTTCCTTTTCCGCCCTTTCGCGCAGCGCGCGGATTCGCAGTTCGCCGATCTTGTACGCCGTGGCCTGACCGGGCCAGGCGATATAGCGATCGACTTCGTTCTTGATGTTGAGCTCGCTCAGCGCGGTGTTGTCGAGCATGAACTGGATCGCCTGCTCGCGCGTCCAGCCCAGCGCGTGCATGCCGGGATCGACAACAAGCCTGCACGCCCGCCACATTTCATAAGTCAGACGGCCGAAGTCATCGTATGAGTTCCTGAGCAGGCCCATTTCGATCGCGAGCCGTTCTGAATACAACGCCCATCCCTCGCCGTACGCGTTGAACCACGCATCCTTGCGGAACTCGGGCTGGTTCTCCATCTCCTGCGCCAGCGCGATCTGCAAATGGTGGCCGGGCACGGCCTCGTGCATGGCGAGCGTGATCATTTCGTACTTCGGCCGCTGATCGAGTTGGTAGGTGTTGGCCATGAAGTAGCCCGGCTGCGCGTTGCGGATGTCGCCGGATTGGTAGTACGCGGTGGTCTGCTGCGGGGCCATGAACAGCGGAATTTCGTACACACCGTACGGAAGCCGGGGCAGTTTTCCGAAATATTTGGGCAGTTGCGCATCCACGCGCTTGCAGATGTCGCGATAGCCCGCGAGCAGTTCTTCCGGCGTGTTGTAGTAGAAGCGAGAATCCGTGCGAAGATAATGCACGAACGCATTGAACAGCCTCTGATCGCTCAGGCTGGCGGCCTCTGGATGCAGCGACAGAAAATCGCTGGCGCGGATGACGTTGAGCATCTCGGCCTTGATCCGCTTCACTTCGCTCAAACCCAGTTCGTGAATCTCGCGAGCGGTCAGGTCGGTGGTGGTCATGACCCGGAGTTGGTGGTTGTAGTAATCCTCACCTTCGGGCCAGTCGATCGCGGCGATGGACTTGCGGCAGTTGGGGAAGTACTCCGTCGAAAAATACTGCCCCAGTTTCGCCAAGGCGGCCTTCACCGCTGGCAGCGAGACCGTGTCGAACCGCGCCCGCAACTGCTTCGCCTGCGCTTCGGACATCGAGGATGGAACGTGCTCGAACGGCTCGGCCAGCGCGTTCAACCCGCCGCCTTCCAGCAGCGATTTGAACTGACTGCCCACGCCGGCCAACGTCACCTGCGGCGGAGTGCGATTCTCCTTCACGCCTGTCTTCAGCAGTTCGATCACATCATCCACCTGCTTCGGCACGAGTTCCAATCGCGTGAGGTAGTTTGAATAATCCTCCGCGCTGTTGAGGCGAATGCGGTCGGCCATCTGCGGAATGTCCTGCTGAGGACCGGATCGCCCGCCGATCGGCGCGAGAAATTGGCGGAATCGGTGGCCGTCCACCGCGTTCTGCAGTTCCAGTGCGAACAACTCGTAGTTCACGATGTCGTCTGGGGAAAGCGCCTCGCGATCAATGGATGACAGCCGGTGCAGGTGCTCCACCGTCGCGTCGAATCGCTCCTGGACGGCGGCGAGGCTGATGTCAGTGATGCGGTCGGCGTGGGAATAGTCGCCACGCGACATCGCCATCTCCGGCCACTGCTCCAGTTGCCAGCGGAACCTTTCCTCGAAGAGTTGGTGCAACTGCTCCCGGGCGGCGGCGCGGGCACTGCCGGCATCGGGCGGGCGGCTGGGCGGATCGGCGTGCGAGGCCATGGGAAGAACAATCATCAACGATGCAGCGAACAATTCAAGGCAATGCATGCCTCTAGGTTACCGTTTTGCCTCCAGAGTGTTGCACAAAGCATCTGCAGCACGTCCGCCGCACGAGGCTTGGCACATCGCAAACGGCCCCAGTAGGATTGGGCGCCTTCCGCAATGCACGAGGAATTTTCCCATGTTTCACGTTCGCTTCCGCAATGTTGTGGCTCTCACCGTGGTCCTTGCCTGCGCGATGTCGTTTGCTGTCAACGATGCGTCTGCACAGGACTCGCTGCGGCTGATCCGATCCATCAAGTTGCCTCACGCCACCAGCCGACTTGATCACATGACGCTGGATCCCAAGCGTCAGCGGCTTTTCATCAGTGCGCTGGGGGCGTTCACCATGGACGTGATCGATCTGCAGCGCGGCACGGTGGTGCACCGCATTGAGCAACTCAATCAGCCACAGCAGCCGGTGTACATCCCTTCGATGGATACGGTGGTGGTGTCGTGCTCTGGCTCAGGCACATGCCAGTTTTTCAATGCCGAAACCTTCAATCTGACCCAGACGGCCGCGGCGCGACCGGGAGCTGATGATCTTCGGTATCACGAACCGACAGGCCGGTTGTACCTGGCCTACAGCAACGGCGTGTGCGCGATCGACGCCAAGACAGGCAAGATGCTCAACGTCGTGAAGTTCCAAGAGCATCCCGAGGCCTTTGAGATCGAGGCAACGGGTCAGCGCATGTTCGTCAACCTGCCGCTGGCCTCGGTCGTTGTCGTGGTCAACTGCGAAACCATGGAAGAAATCGCCCGCTGGCCGCTGGGTGATTCGCACGGCAACACTGCGATGGCCAATCACCGGCTGTTTCTCGCCACGCGCGGTTATTCGCAGTTGCTCGTGCTCAACACCGACACCGGCACGGTCATCACCACGCTGCGCATGATGGATCATTGTGATGATCTGTTCTACGACGCGACATCGCGGCGAATCTTCGCCTCATGCGGCGCGGGAACCATTGACGTGTTCGAGCAGAAGGACGCCGATACGTACGCGCTGGCCGACCGAGTTCCCACGTCACCCGGCGCGGGAACTTCGCTGCTGGCGCCGCACTTGCGCCGGCTGTTCGTCGCGGTTCCGGCGCAGGCGCTCGAGGATGCCGAGTTGCGCGAGTACGAGGTGTTCACTCCCGCATCCGCGCCGACTCAACCTCCCGCGACACAGCCTGCCGGCGGGAAAGAAACCCAAAGCGGGACAGAGTAAATCTCATCATGCCGTGACGGAGTGCGCCTGGCACGCGCTCCCCGCTGCGGTCCCTGCTACAAACCCGCTGGCCCAGGCCCATTGGAAGTTGTAGCCGCCGATTCGGCCGTCCACATCGCACACCTCGCCGATGATGTAAAGCCCCGATCGGGTGCGCGATTCCATCGTTTCCAGTTTCAATTCGCTCAGCGGCACGCCGCCTGCGGTGACCTCGGCGTAGGCAAACCCGCGATCGCCCGTCACCGGCAGCGGCATTTCCGCAATAGTTCTTGCCAGCGTCCTGCGTTTTTCTCGAGTGAGGTGGTGAGCCGGCGCAGATGGATCAACATCAGCCTGCACGCATAACGCTTCAGCCAATCTGTGTGGCAAGGCATTGGAACCACCTCCCCACGCCCTTTCGCGCAGCCACCGGCCGCTGCTGACCTTGCCGAGATTCGCCAGTGCTCGATCCACCGATTCAACATCCTCCTCCGGCAGCCAGTTCACGACCAATTGCGCACTCGCATCGTGCATCTTGACATCGGTGTAGTACCGGCTGATGTCCAGCACGCCCGGGCCCGAAAGACCAAAGTGCGTGCAGAGCATCGAGTCGGTGAACTCGTGCAGTTTTTTCCCGGTTCCGCTGCGAACTTCCAATCGAGCGATGGTGGAAAGCCCGCTCAGGCCGCAGATGAAATGGTCCTTCGGCAGCGTCAGCGGCACCAGCGCGGGAAAGACGCGCGGCGTGATCGAGTGGCCCAGAGTGCGAGCGATCGCATAGCCGTGCCCATCTGATCCCGTCTTCGGGAGGCTCTTGCCACCAGAAGCAAGGATCACGCTCTTCGCCGCGAGTTCACCGCTTGGGCCCGCAATGATGAATCGCGAATCCGGCCCTGCAGTCACGCTTTCCACCCGCCACGGGTTACGGATCTCCGCACCGGCCCGGCGCGCGGCATTCACCAGCGCATCCAGCACGGTGCGTGCCTTGTCGGTCGTTGGAAACAGTTTGCCGGTTTCCTCACGCTTTAAATCGACGCCTGATTCGCGGAAGAACTCGATCGTGTGTGGCACATCGAAGCGGCGCAGCACCTTGCGAATAGCGTTGCGGGATGAGCCTGCGAACGCGAGATCGTCCACGACATCGTGCGTGACGTTGCACCTCCCACCGCCGGCGACGAGGATTTTCGCGCCCAGTGATTTGGCTCCGTCCAGCAGAACGATCTTCGGACGTGCCTGCGGCCCGCCATTGGCACACGCCGCACGGCCGGCCCAGATTCCCGCCATCAGCCCAGCCGCCCCGGCTCCCACGATTGCAATGTCCGCCGTTTCGCTGGTCACGCAGGCAGTGTATCGGCCGCGCTGCCGCCACGGCGTCCGCCGATTTTGTCGGGAATTTTCCCTCGCCTGCTTGGCGCCATAATGTATGCTCCGATGAACCAGACCCCGCACCGCGGCGTAATTGACTCGCCGCCGTCTGGACATCCTGGCGAGACCACTGGAGGAGACATGGACGCCGCTTCGGCCAAGAAGCCCTCGATGATCAAAAGACTCTGGAGCAGTTGGCTCAAACCCGTTGCCACCGCGATCATCGTGGTGATGACGCTGCGCTCGGCCGTCGCTGATTGGAATGATGTGCCCAGCCAGTCGATGGAGCCGACGATCCTTGTCGGCGATCGCATCTTCGTGAACAAACTCGCCTACGACTTGAAGGTTCCCTTCACCACCTGGCATTTGGCGCAGTGGGCCAACCCGCAGCGGGGCGACATCGTGATCTTTTTCGCACCCGGAAGCGGCAAGCGCATGGTAAAGCGCGTCGCCGGGCTGCCGGGCGACGAAATCGCACTGCAGGACAATCAACTGTACGTCAACGACAAACTGATCGGCTATCAGCCGTACACGCCCAACAATTTCGATCCGGCTGAGTTGACTGATCGTGCGCCCCCCCACCCCGCCCTGGAAAAACTCGGCGTGACCGGTCACGCAGTCATGGCCCAGCCGACGCGCTATGCGACCCTGCGCAACTTCGGGCCGGTGACGGTGCCCGAGGGACACTATTTCATGCTGGGAGACAACCGCGACAACTCCGGCGACTCGCGCGTCTTCGGCTTCGTGCCGCGCGATCAGATCGTGGGCAAGGCGACGGCGCTGGCGTTTTCGCTGGATCAGCAGAACGGCTACGCCCCGCGCTGGACGCGCTTCTTCCGCGGGCTGGATTGAGATCACACCGGGCGGTCCGAGCCGAATCGCTGTGAATGACAATGATCAGTGCACTGCCGCGCTTGCCGCAGTCCTGGCTGACGGATCACTGCGTGCTGATGCGATCGTCTCTGCAACCACGCTGAAGATGCGCGGGCAGGATTGTGATCGACAGATCATTCAACGACAACAAACTGACGAGATCACTCCTCATCTTCATGATGCGGCTTGAACGCAGCAACCACCGCCTGTTGCACGTTTGGCGGCGTTCGCTCATCGTGGCTGTATTCCATCGCATATGAGCCTGCGCCGGCGGTCATTGATTTCAACTGGCTTGAATAGCTCATCAATTCCGCCATGGGCGCTTCGGCGGTGACGACCGCTTGGTTGCCCGGCAGCATGTCCGTGCCGAGAATCCGGCCGCGCTTGCCCGACAGATCAGCCGAGATGTCGCCGATCATGTCCGCAGGCACGGTGATTTCCAGCTTGACGTACGGCTCGAGCAGGACGGGCTTGGCTTTCTGCACCGCATCGATGAAGGCCTTGCGCCCGGCGGTGATGAACGCCACTTCCTTGGAATCAACCGGATGGTGCTTGCCATCGTACACCGCCACCTTGATGCCCTGCATCGGGTAGCCTGCGATCGCGCCTTCGGTCATCACGCGCCGCACGCCCTTTTCAATCGCGGGGAGATATTGCCTGGGGACTGAACCGCCGAACGTGTCGTCAACAAACAGCAGCCCGTTGTCGACCTCCTCCTCGGTGCCGTTGAGCGGCTCGACGCGCAAATACACTTCGCCGAACTGTCCCGCGCCGCCGGTCTGCTTCTTGTGGCGATGGTGCCCTTCGGCCTCGGTGGTGATGGTTTCCTTGTAGGCGACCTTGGGCGGGCGGGTGTTCACCGCCACGCCGTAACGGTCCTTGAGCAGGCGCAACTTGATGCGCAGGTGCTGCTCGCCCAAGCCTCGCAACACGGTTTCGCCGGTGGCCTTGGGCCGCTCGACCTCCAGCGTGGGGTCTTCCGCGATCATTTTGTGCAAGGCTTCACTGAGTTTGGATTCCGCCCCTTTCGTCGCCACTTCAATTGCCAGGCCGTACATGGGCTTGGGCAGCGGCAGCGGCCGCAGGTGCAAGTCGTCGGCGACATCATCAGTGTGCAGCACGCTGTTGTAGGAGATTTCTTCGATCTTCGCGACCGCGCCAATGTCGCCTGCGACGATCTGATCGATTTCCTTGTGATCCTTGCCTTGGATCTTGAATACGTGCCCGATGCGCAGCGCCTTCTTGGCGTCGTTCACGCGAGGCGAAACATTGTGCCCGATGTGGCCCTGATGCACGCGAAAAAACGCCAGTTTGCCGACGTACGGGTCCGACGAGATCTTGAACACATGCGCCACGAGACTCTTGGATGAATCAGGCGTGGCAAAGAAGTCGGTCTTCTCGCCATCCTTTGTGTATTCGAACGGCCGCGGATTGCCTTCCAGCGGATTCGGGCACAAATGAGCCACGACATCCATGAATTCCTTGACGCCCACGCCGCTGCGCGCCGCCGCGAAACAGATGGGCACAAGGTGGCCCTCGCGCAGCGCCTTTTCAAACGGTTCATGCAACTGCTCGGGCGTCACGGTTCCCTGCTCGAGGTATTTGGCCATCAGCGCCTCATCGACCTCCACCACTTGATCGATGATGGCCGTGTGGAAATCGGCGACGTCGCCCAGGTCACTGTCGCCGGTCGCGTTGCCGAAGCAATCGATCACGGCCTTGCCGCCGCCGGTCGGCAGATTGATGGGACGGCAAATGCTGCCGAAGGCTTCCTGAATGCCGGCGATCAGTTCCAGCAAGTCCGGCGCACTGTCGATCTTGTTGATGAGGATCATGCGCGGCAGGTTGCGGTCTCTGGCGATCTTCATAATGCGCCGCGTGACGACTTCAAGGCCCGCGCCGGCGTCGACGACGACAACGACGGTTTCTACCGCCGGCAGCGCGGTGATGGCCTTGCCGATGAAGTCAGGACTGCCGGGCGTATCAATGAGATTGATGTGGCTGCCGCCGTAATCCATGTGCACGATGGCGCTGTCAAGGCTGTGCTTGAACTCCTTCTCCAGGTCTTCGTAATCGCAGACGGTGTTGCTGTCTTCAACTCGGCCGATGCGCCCGATCACTCCCGCATCGTGCAACATGTGCTCCGCGAGCGTTGTCTTCCCTGATCCGGCGCCGCCGGTGAGGGCAATGTTGCGGATGTCTGCCGTGGTGTATTTGGGCATGGGATGATTTCCTCGAATGCGGATTGTCAATGGCGCCCATCCGTGGCCAGGACGGCCGGTGAGTGCCAATCGAGAATGATAACACGCCGAATCTGACGCGTGAACGAAGAGCCGCTACAGTGAGGTCGATCCGATGTCCGTCTGGACCCCGGCAGTCGCCTGTTCATGCCCCATGTCCGACCCTCGCTTCAACATCGTGCTGCTGAACCCGGAGATTCCCAACAACACGGGCAACATCGGCCGGACCGCAGCAGCAACCGGGTGCAGGCTGCATTTAGTTCACCCGCTGGGGTTTGACATGTCGGAAAAGGCGCTTCGCCGCGCAGGGCTGGACTACTGGCACATGGTCGACTGCGTGGAACACGAGAGTTGGGAGGCGTTCCTGCACGCGGAGAATCCGCGCCGGCTGTGGCTGTTCACCACCCGGTCATCGCGGCGATATTGGGATGCGCCGTTCGCTCACGGCGATTATTTTCTCTTCGGCAAAGAAACCTCGGGCGTCTCGCCGGAGATTCACGACTGGGTTTCGCGCACCTACGGCGACACGCACCGCGTTCACCTGCCCATGCACCCCGGCGCCCGCAGCCTCAATCTCGCCACCGTCGTGTGCGCGGCGGTGTATGAAGGACTGCGGCAGAACTTCCGAAAAGATTTTCCCTGAGCGAACTCATCGATGTTCACGATGAGTGTGCCTATCGTATAGTCCTCGCGGCCGAGTGCCGCCGTGACAATTTGTGATGATGACGTGAGGGATTTGGGAGACGCAGGCGATGCCGAGCAATCACATGGCAGCGCGGGGATTGGATTTGGACTGGATAACCGTCCCGGCTGCCGCTGCGCTGCCGGTGCGTTTGCACATACCCGAGACGCTCTCGGGCTGGCTCTGGCCGAGCCTGTGGTTTCTGATTGCTCTAAGCATGGGGCTTCTGGCGGCGTTCGTGACGGTGTCAATCGCCTCGCGTGCGGCCAGGCGCGCCAACAGCGCGGCCGGCCAAATCCTCGTGCAGCGGATGCGGCGCCCGTTGCTGCTCATCGGGCCACTGGTCGCGGCGCACGTGTCGCTCACAGTCCTGGTCATCTCCGATGCCACGCGAGTGTTGCTGCACCGGATTCTCATGGTTGCCTTGATTGTGGCGGTGGCGTGGCTGCTGATTTCGGTGACGCGGGCCACGCAGCAGATCGTGCAAAGCCGTTTCCGGATGGATGTGCGCGACAATCTCGAAGCCCGTCGAATCAACACGCAAGTGAACGTCCTGCAGCGCATCGCCATGGTGGTGATCGTGATCGTCGCGGCGGGCGCGATGCTGATGACATTTCCGCAACTGCGGCAACTGGGCACAAGCCTGCTTGCGTCGGCGGGGCTGGCTGGCCTGGTGGTGGGCTTCGCGGCGCGGCCGGTGTTGACCAACCTCATAGCGGGCGTGCAACTCGCGCTGGCACAGCCGATTCGGCTGGACGATGTGGTGATCGTGGAAAATGAATGGGGCCGCATCGAGGAAATCCTTGCGACCTACGTGGTGGTGCGGCTCTGGGACGAGCGGCGGCTGGTGGTCCCGCTGAGCCACTTTGTCGAAAAGCCGTTCCAAAATTGGACGCGCACGCGCGCTGACATTCTGGGCACGGTGTTCCTTCACGTGGACTATTCGGTGCCCGTTGAGGCCGTTCGCGAGGAACTGCACCGCATTCTCAAGCAGACTGAACTGTGGGATGGCCGGGCCTGGGCGCTGCAGGTGACCGACCTGACTGAGCGCACCATGCAACTGCGCGCCTTGATGAGCGCCATCGATGCCGGCCGTGCGTTTGATCTGCGCTGCTTTGTGCGTGAGCGGCTGGTGGACTTTGTGCGCAGCAACTACCCGCACGCGCTGCCGCGCATGCGGACTGAATTGCTTGAATCTCCATCACCCCGCCAACCAAGGAACTCCAATCACGGCGCCGGCCAGCCGCGGCGTCCGCACATCGCATGAATACCCATCCTTCACGCTCCCAATCATCCTGGACCTTCCGACATCGCCGCCGCGCGCGCAAGGTCAGCGCCCCTGGTGCATTGCCCGCCGCCCCGGCTGCCTCATCGCCGGACTCAGCCGATGTCCCGGCCGATGATGGTGAGTCGAAATGCCAATGCAAGCCGCCAGTGCCGTCTCCTATAGTTCCCGGCACAACCTCCAGCGGCGCCATGATGATTCAGCATGAGATATCCGTCGACGCGCCCAGTGGATCAGAATCCGCAAGCGAACTGGTCATTGTCTCCAATCGGCTGCCGCTGCAGCGCATCAAGCGCGGCAGAATCAGCGCGTGGGCGTCCAGCACAGGCGGCCTGGTCTCGGCAATCCGCCCATTGTTGCGGGAATCCAACAGCACCTGGGTGGGATGGACTGGCGAAACCACCAACCACGAACGGCCCTTTGAACACGAAGGCGTCCGAAACTGGCCCGTGTCGCTGTCCAGCAAAGATGCCAAGGCGTACTACGAGGGGTTCTCGAACCGCATCCTGTGGCCGCTGTATCACGACGCCATCCGTCCGCCGGACTACCGCCAGCACTGGTGGGAAACCTACGTGGAGGTCAACCGCCGATTCGCCGAGGCCACCGCACGCGCGGCGGCGCGCGATGGAATTGTGTGGGTTCACGACTACCACCTGCAACTGGTTCCCGCGATGCTTCGCAAGGCCCGTCCTGACCTGCGAATCGGGTTTTTCCTGCACATTCCGTTTCCGCCGCAGGAACTCTTTTCGCAGCTGCCGTGGCGGACCGAAATCGTGGAAGGTCTGCTGGGCAGCGACGTCATCGGCTTTCAGACCAAGATCGGCGCCGCCAACTTCATCCAGGTCGCGAAGCGATTCACCGACGCGATCGAATCCGAGGGCAGGCTGCGCGTGAACGAGCGGTTTGTGCAGGTCGGCGCGTTTCCCATTTCCATCGACTACGCGCACTTTGAGCGGCTTGCCTCCGGCGAGGACGTCACCGCCCGCGCCGCCGAATTTCGACATCGGCTGGGCGGCACGCGCAAGATCATGCTGGGGCTAGACCGGCTGGACTACACCAAGGGAATCGACACCCGCCTTCAGGCCTATCGCGAGTTGCTGCGCTCGCGCCGGGTGTCGCCTGACGAATGCGTCCTGGTGCAGATCGCCATTCCCAGCCGCGAGCACGTCGCCGAATACAAGGAACTTCGCGTCAACGTCGAACGGCTGGTGGGCGAAATCGAGGGCGAGTTCGGCGACATCGGCCGCACGCCCATTCACTACCTGCACCGCAGCGTCGATGAACTTGAACTGGTCGCGCTGTACCGCGCCGCCGATGTCATGCTGATCACACCGCTGCGCGACGGCATGAACCTGGTGGCCAAGGAATACGTCGCGTCGCGCATCGACGATACCGGGGTGCTGGTGCTGAGCGAATTTACCGGGGCGGCCCGTGAGTTGAAATCCGCGCTGCTGGTCAATCCGCACGACATTGGCGGCCTGGTCAGCCGCATGGAGCGGGCCCTGCACATGCCCCAGCGCGAGCAGGAAATCCGCATGAAATCGCTGCGACGCGTGGTCAAACAAAATGATGTCTATCACTGGGCTGACAGTTTCTTCAACACCCTCGCCGCCTTCGCACGAACTTGACGACGCGCTGGAGAAGATCGCGCGCTCAGCAAGTCTGTTGGTGGCTTCCGACTACGACGGAACCATTGCGCCCCTGGTGGTCGATCCCGCCAGCGCCCGGCCCAATCGTGAATCGCTGGTCGCGCTGCGCGAACTCGCCGCGCTGCCCCAGACGCACGTCGCCGTGATCTCCGGCCGCGCTTTGAGCGAACTGGATCGCCTGCTCGGTTCCCCGGACCGCGTGCACCTGGTGGGCAGTCATGGCAGTGAATTCGATCTCAATTTCGCCACTTCACTGCCCGAACAGGCCGTGCAGACGCGCGGCCGAATTCATGAACAACTCCAGACGATCGCCGGCCGCGGTCCTGGCTTCAAACTGGAGATCAAACCTGCCAGCGTTGCGTTCCACTACCGCAACGCATCCGATGAGGACTCGAAACTGGCCCTGCAGGCCATTGAGCAGGGACCGGCGCGTCTGGACGGCGTGACGGCGCGCCACGGCAAGAAAGTCGTTGAACTTTCGGTCGTGCCCACCAACAAGGGCCAGGCCCTTGAAACAATTCGTCATCGCGTGGGCGCGACGGCCGTGTTGTTCCTGGGCGATGACGTCACAGACGAAGACGCCTTCGCCACATTGACGGGGCCGGACGTGGGCATCAAGGTCGGCCCCGGCGCATCGCTGGCGCGATTTCGGCTGGATGATCCCGACGCGGTTTCACGATTGCTCGCGCAACTGTATGAATTGCGAGCAGCGCACGTGGCGGGCGCGACAGCGGTGCCGATCGAACGCCATGCCATTCTTTCAGATCAGCGCACCATCGCGCTGGTCACGCCCGAAGCGCGAATCGTGTGGTTGTGCCTGCCGCGGCTGGATTCGCCGGCGCTGTTTGCGGAACTCCTGGCAAGCCCCGCCGCCGGCTATTTTTCAATTGCCGCCGCCGATGGTTCCCATGCGGTTCGTCAGCAATACAAGGGCGGATCGCTCGTCCTGCGCACGCAATGGAACCACTTCAGCGTCACCGATTTCCTGGATTGCTCGGCCGGCAAGTACGCCCAACGCGCTGGACGTTCGGACCTGGTGCGGCTGATCGAAGGCACGGGGCGCGTGATCATCGAATTCGCGCCGCGGCTTGACTACGGA